>JBKPMQ010000091.1:0-3843 GCA_046732235.1 Actinomycetota bacterium | reverse complement strand
GTCTACCGCTGTCTGCGCTGCGGCATGCCGATGCCCGCGCCCGAGCACCCGCCGCACCCGTAGCCCTCGCCCCTACGGCGAGTGCAGGACGACGCTGTAGTTGACGCCGCCGCCGAGGCCGAACGCGCCGGTGATCCCGGGAATGTGGATCGGCGTCGTGCGATTCGTCGTCGTGCCGTCGCCGAGCTGGCCGCTGGAGTTCAGCCCCCACGCCCACGCCGAGCCGTCGTTCTCGATCGCGAGGCTGTGCAGGCGGCCGTTGTCGATGTCGACGACGTTCGAGATGCCCTTGACCTGGACGGGTGTCGAGCGATTCGTCGTCGTGCCGTCGCCGAGCTGGCCGTCGTTGTTGTGGCCCCAGGCCGAGACGGTGCCGTCTGCCTTCAGCGCCATGCTGTGGTCGGCGCCGGCGCTCACCATGGTTACACCGGTGAGGGTCTTCACCTGCACGGGCGTCAGCCTGTTCGTGCCCCTGGTGCCGTCGCCGACCTGGCCGTACTGGTTCCAGCCCCACGACCACACGGTGCCGTCGGACTCGATCGCGAGGCTGTGGTCACGGCCGCCGGCGATCCCGACGACGTTCGACAGGTTGTGCACCTGCACCGGCGTCGTGTGGTTGGTCGTGTTACCGATCCCGAGGTTTCCGAACTCGTTGTCGCCCCAGGCCCACACGGTGCCGTCGGCCTCGAGGGCGAGGGTGTGGTCGCGCGCGCCCGCGATCTCGATGACGTTCGAGATCCCCGTCACCTTGACCGGCGTCGTCCGGTTGGTCGTCGTGCCGTCGCCGAGCGTCCCGTACCTGTTCCAGCCCCACATCCAGACGGTACCGTCGCCCTTCAGCGCCATCGAGTAGTAGTGGCCGGTCTCGACGGCGACGACGCCGGTCAGCCCGGACACCTGCACGGGGGACTGCCGGTTCGTCTTCGTGCCGTCGCCGACCTCGCCGTACTGGTTGTGGCCCCACGCCCAGACCGTGCCGTCGCTGCGCAGGGCGACGGCGTGCTCGCGGCCGCCGTCGATCTGGATGACATTGGTGAGGCCGGCGACGGCCACCGGCCTGGTGCTGCTGCCGCCGGAGCCGTTCCCGAGCTGCCCGTACTGGTCGTTCCCCATGGACGAGACCGTGCCGGTGGTCACCGCCTGTGCCGCGCCCGAGAGAGCGAGCACCACGACCGAGAACACCGAGACGAGCAACACACCTGCCAGACGCAGCCGTCTCACGGCACCGAGAATACGTCATGTTGGCGGCGTTGTCGAGCGCCGCGCCCGGGCGGCGTCAGCGCCGGCGGCGGGGACCGAGCACGACGCCGGTCGCGGCCACCCAGCCGGCCACGATGACGAGGACGCCGATCACCGTCACCGCCAGGTGCCCGGTCGCGAGCCCGGCGCTCACGACCACGACGCCGACGCTCATGAGCGCGACCGAGAGGCGCGCGTACTCGAGGCGGCGCGGACGGGACTCGTGTGACTCGTTCACGTCGGTTCGGGCTCCTGGCGCGCTGAGGGCCGCCGGAGAGCTTCGCAGCCCCCTGCGTCCGGCGGCCCTCTGGCGTCAACCACCCCGGCTGAGGTCGCAGCGGGGGGCGGGCCCAATCTAGCGACGCGGCAGCGTCCGCTCAATGGGTGGATACACCCACCCGGCCACGACCGGGAATCGCCTCCTGCTGACGCTACGAGGCCGGAGGCGGCGAAGACGGCGCCGGGCCGATCCGGGGGATGCTCTCGGTGTCGCCCTCGAGCGTCGGGTTGTATGCATCCTGCGGGAGCTCGGCACGCGGCTCGCGCTGGTAGACCGAGCGCTTCGGCCGGATGATCTCGGTGTCGGGCGGGCGCTTCGCCTTCACCATCGCGACCAGGATCTCGTACACGACGGTGCGAACCGCCAGCGGCAGCCGGTTCTTTCGGACGACACTCCCGCGTTTCATGTATCGGTTGCTCGGGATGATGTACACCTGATCGATACCGACGCTGTAATGATCGGCGTAGCGTCTGCGCATGCTCTGCTTCGCGCCGAGGATGACGATGATGCCCTCACGCACCTTGGTGGGCATCCCCATCCCCCGGTAGGCGTTCATCGTGCTCATCAGGTCATCCCCCTCGCCGGTGGGATCTTCCTTCCCGAAGTCGACCACCGAGTCGGCCGCGTTCACGTTGCCCATGAAGACCAGCGTGTCGGCGATCTCGACGGCCGACCAGTTGCCCACGCTCTTGATGCTGTTCCCGAGGTCGCAGAAGACGCTGTGCACGCTCTCGGCGAGCTGCTCGAGCCCCTCCTTCACGCGATCGCGGCCGCCCGGGTCGTCGGTCGTGTTCGCGATCGACTCCGAGGAGATGACGAACAGCCCGGCGTCGCGCGTCCACTCGAGATCCCGGCTGATGCTCTCGGCGGTCGGGTGCTCCTCGCCCCGGTACTTGCGCAGGTAGTCGCGCAGGTTGAGCGTGTCGGTCCGCCGGATCCCGAGCCGGCGGGCCGTGCCGCCCGGCGAGTCGTTCATGTCGACGGCGACGCAGTCGCGCCTGATGGCGTCGGCGAAGAGGAGGCCCGTCGTGGTCGATCCGGCCGTCTTCCCGCTCGAGCCCTTGCTGTTCAAGAACGCATAGATCTTCTTCGTGGTACGCATGCGCCAGAGCGCCTCGAGCGCGAGCTTCTGGCGCCTCCGCAGCCGCCAGCGGAACGTCCACTCGACGGCGTAGCGGAGGTGACACCCGAGCACGATCAGCCGCTCGCCGAGACCCGTGCCCGGGCCCGGCTCGTCGTCGTCGCGGGCTTGCGCCATCACGACGTCGGGGACGCTCCGCGGCGTGACGTCGTCCCCCTCCGCCGGGGAAAGGCGTCCGTTATGTGACTCCTGCATGGCGACGTCGCGCTTCGAGTCGTACGTCGTCACGTCGGTGCCGGGCGAGGTGGAAGGCGAGTCGGGCCCAGTATCCATTTCGGCCTCCATTCGTGGGCAGGACCGACCTTAGCAGTCGACCATGTAACCGATCAAACCTCCGGTGAATAAAAGGGGTCTGACCCCGTTTATTCACGGGCGGCGTCCAGTCTCCTTGCCCCAATGTCCGCCGCGCGTACCGCTCCGGCACCGGTCATTCCTCCGCCGGCTCCGAGATCTTGAAGTAGCCCGACGGCGCGAAGCCGGCCAGCCAGCGCGACACGCGGTCGGGGCGTCGGCCGGCGTCGTCGGCGCGCTCCTTGCGCGCGACGGCCTCGCGGACGGCGAGGCTGCCGGCGAAGCGCGCCGGCTCCGGCGGGAACTTGTCGTGGCGATCGGAGACGAGCCCGCAGGTGGCCCACTCGTCGTCCAGCCCTCGGGCCAGCGACGCCAGGATGCGGCCGCCGAGATGGGTGGGCCCGACCCCGTTGCCGGAGAAGCCGATGCCGTAGACGACGCGGCCGCCTCCCTTCAACCGCCCGAACACCGGCAGTCCCGTCACGCTGCGGTCGACCCAGCCGCTCCACTCCGCCGCGATCGGGACGTCGGCCAGCATGGGGTAGATCGTCCGCATCCGCCGGGCGGCCTCGGCCGTGTGGCGGCGGTCGAGCAGGAAGTCGTTCACGCGCCCGGCCGGCGTCAGGCGGCCGCCGCCCTTGCCCCAGGCGATCCGGCCGTCGCGGGTCGTGCGGTAGTAGTTGACCATCAGATGCGAGTCGGAGATCGCCTCCCCGCCCGTCCAGCCGATCTCGGCCAGACGCTCCGGGATCGGCTCGGTCGCCGCGATGTCGCTCCCGAGGGGCACGATCAGCCGCCGCAGCTCGCGGATCCGCGCCGCCCAGGCATTCGTGGCGATCACGACCGCGTCGGCGGTGATCGCGCTGCGCGGCGTGCGCACGACGGGCGGCGC
>JBKPMQ010000090.1:0-4852 GCA_046732235.1 Actinomycetota bacterium | reverse complement strand
AGTCCCGGCCGAGGAGCTCCTCCGCCGGCCAGCCCACCAGTCGGCACAGCTCGGGGTTGCAGTACGTGATCGTGCCGTTTGCGTCCATGTTCAGGGCCGCCAGGTCGACGTTCTCGAGCACGTCGCGGAAGAGCCGCGCCGACTCGGCCAGCTCCTCCTCGGCCCGGACCCGCGCGGTCGTGTCGCGGATGTGGGCCACGTAGCGGACGATCCCGCCCTCGTCGTCACGGCGGGCGGTGAGGGACTCGGCAACGTGGATGACATTCCCGTCGGCGTCGAGGTAGCGCTTCTCGGCCTGCACCGACCGGGCGCCGGCCTGCAGCGTCGCCAGCATGTCCGAGCCCACCACCAGGTCGTCGGGATGGGTCAGCTCGTTGAAGTGGCGCCCGAGCAGGTCGTCCCGGGGCCGGCCGAGGATGTCGCACCAGGCGGGGTTCGCCTCCTGCCAGCGGCCCTCCCGGTCGAGGATGACGATCCCGAGCGGCGATTCGTGGAACGCGGCCGCGAGGTCGAATCCGAGCAGCTCGAGGCGCGCGCCGCCGGCAGCGGGCGCGCTCGCAACCGCGGGCGCGTCCGCACCGGGGCGCGTGGTCGCCCGGGCGGCGGGCGCGATCTGTTCCTGGTTCGCCGACATGGTCCGCCTACATCGGCGTTCCCGGCGCCATTCGCCCTCCCCCCGATGGCGTATTTCGCGATCGGGCACGGTGCCTGGTACGCTGTCGTTCGATTGAGGACGTTCGACGGTTGCGCGCTTCGCCTTCCTGACTCGTTCGTTTTGAGTGGAAGGGAGGTGTTTCATGGCAACCGGAACTGTGAAATGGTTCAACGACCAGAAGGGCTACGGGTTTATCCAGCCCGACGAGGGCGGTAAGGACCTGTTTGTCCACCACAGCGGCATCGTCGGTTCGGGCTACAAGAGCCTGACCGAGGGCGCGAAGGTCACATACGAGGCCCGGCAGGGCGAGAAGGGCCCCGAGGCGACCGACGTCACCCTGGCCGGCTGAGAGGAGCCATATGAGCGTCAAGGAAGAAAAGGTCGAGGTTGAGGGCGAGGTCACCGAGTCGCTCCGCAACGGCCTCTTCCGCATCGAGCTCGACAATGGCCACGAGACCACCGGGTACATCGCCGGCAGGATGCGGCGCTACCGCATCCGTATCCTGCCCGGCGACCGGGTCAAGGTGGAGTTGTCGGCATACGATCTGAACCGCGGCCGGATCGTCTACCGCTACCGATGAGGATCGGCTAGCGGTGGATGACCGGCGGGCGCGGGAACTGCTCGCCGCCGAACGGGCGCGGATCGAGTCCGCCCTGAGCGGCGCGCGCGTGGAGCCGAGCGACGAGCTGTCGACGGTCGAGATGGCCGATGACGCGTCGGACACCTACCAGAACGAGTTCGACGAGGGCCGGATCGATCAGCTCCGGGCGCAGCTGGCCGCGGTCGAGCGGGCCGAGGAGCGCCTGCGCAACGGGAAGTACGGCCTGTCCGTCGAGAGCGGTACGCCGATCCCCGACGAGCGGCTGGAGGCGATCCCGACCGCGGAGCGGACCGTCGAGGAGGAGACCCGGCGCCGGTAGGCGCCGCCCCGGGGAGAGGAGCGCGATGGACGACAGCGACGTTCTGGGCCGGATCGACCAGCTGGTCGCCGAGGAGCAGGAGCTCTACGAGCGCGAGGGCCACGGCCGGCTCGAGCCGGGCGACCACCAGCGGCTCGAGGAGATCCGCGTCTCGCTCGACCGCTGCTGGGATTTGCTCCGCCAGCGGCGGGCCAAGCGCGAGTTCGGGCTCGATCCCGACGACGCCGAGGCGCGCAGCGCCGACACCGTCGACCACTACGAGCAGTAGCTGACGGAAGGGGCGCCGCTGGTCGTCGGTGAACCTCGAGGGCGGATGCGCTACACCAGCCCCTCGCCCACGAGGAGGAAGCCGACCAGCTCCTCCATGTCCTCGTCGCCCGCGACGAGGGCGGCCGCCCGGGCGCCCTCGGCCTCGACGAGGTCGGCCGCCCGCCGCAGCTCCGCCAGCCGGGCCGCGAAGCCGACCGAGTCTGCCGTCTCGTCGTTGTGGCCCTCCACCGCCACTGCGACCGGGAACGGCACCCGGTCGACGAGCGCCCGCACGCCCGCGATGGTCAGCATCGGCTCCGGCGCGTACAGGCGCTGGTAGAGGCAGTCGCCGAGGAACAGCACGTCGTCGCCGGGCACGTGGATCACGCACGAGTCGGCGGCATGGTCGCCGCCGACGTGGACGACGTCCGCGCGCACCCCGCCGAGATCGACCGAATGCCGGCCGGTGAACGTCTCCGACGGCAGCACGATCTCGAGCTCCGACCGGTCGGGCAGCTCCAGCCGGAGGTGATCGGCGCAGAACGCGATCTCGCGGCCGTCGCGGACGCGTTCCTCGAGCGCCGTGTCCGACCAGTCGTACGCGGCCTGGACGGCCAGCTCGGCCGCCGTGTCCTCGTGCGCGATCACCGGCGCGGCGATCGCCGCCGAACCGAAGCTGTGGTCCCAGTGCCAGTGCGTGAGGACGATCCGGACGACGGGTGGCCGGTCGCGGACGGCCAGCTCCGCCGCGAACGCGCCCAGGTGGCCGACCGATGCCCCGCCGTCGACGATCAGCGTGCCGCGCTCGCCCCGAACGGCTCCCAGCGCCGGCCGGTCGGTGCGATCGTCCGGCGTGTACCGGTCGACATGGGCGGAGATCTCCTCGAAGACGCAGTCGGGCAAGGCATGAGAGTATCCGCGCCGGCAACGAGAGGAAAGGGGAGGGGGCCGTGTCAGACCTGCTCGAGGGGACGTCCGCCGTCGACGTGCACTGCCACGGCTGGCGCAGCGACGAGGTCGCTGCCCTTCCGCAGCGCGGGTTCCTCGACCGGATCACGATGCTGGGCATGTGCCTCGTGAGCTCCGGCCTCGAGGACGAGGGCCTGCGCGAGATCCTCGAGCTCTCGACGGACACCGCGCCGATCGCCGTCGCCATGGCCGACCGGCTCGGATCGATGCTCGGCTGCGAGCCGACGCGGGACGGCCTCGCAGCCGCCCGCACCGCCGCGCTCGCCGACCACCGCGCCTACCTGCGCCGCCTGTGGGCGGACGCGCACGTCGACGACCTGATCATGGACGACGGCTACCCGCTGCCGCGGATCGACGGCCGCGCGCTCGGCGACGAGGTCGGCCTGCGCGTGCACCGGGTCTGCCGGATCGAGCCGATCATCACCGGGGTCCGCGAGACGGCCGGCTCCTACACCGAGCTCGCGGACGCGTTCACGGCCGGGCTCGAGGAGGCGGTCGCGGACGGGTCGATCGCCTTCAAGTCGGTGATCGCCTACCGCACCGGCCTCGATGTCGCCGAGTGGAGCCCGGGCGACTGCGAGTCGGCCTTCACCCGCTGGCGCGCGGACGGCTGGGAGGAGACCCGCGAGCATGCCAAGCCTGTCCGCGACGCGCTCCTGCGGCGGGCGCTCGCCGTCGCCCTCGGCGCCGGGATCGCCGTCCACATCCACTGCGGCGGCGGCGACCCGGCGATCGTGCTCGAGCATGCCCGCCCGTCCGACCTCTTCCCCGTGCTCGCCGCCCACATGGATCAGCCGATCGTGCTGATCCACTCCGGGTGGCCGTGGGTCGAGGAGGGCGCCTTCGTCGCGTCGATCCTCCCCCACGTCTACCTGGACACGTCGCTCTCGACCCCCTGGGCGAGCCTCGCGATCGACAGCCGGCTCGAGATCCTGCTCGGCATCGCGCCGCCGGCGAAGGTGATGTACGGCTCCGACGAGGCCAGCGAGCCGGAGGTGATCTGGCTCTCGGCCCACCTCGCCCGCGAGGCGCTCGCCCGCGTGCTCGAGACCGGCATCGAGCGGCGGCACCTGAACCGCGCCGCCGCTGCCCGGATCGGCGCGGACGTGATGGGCGGGAACGCCCGCCGGCTGCACGGCCTGGAGACGTCCGGGTGACCTCGCCGGCGGCCGACGATCTCGCCCGCCCGTCACGCGACCGCTTCGAGGCCGCCGGCGTGCGCGCGCTGGCCATGACGATGGTCGACAACGGCGGCATCACCCGGGTGAAGGCCGTGCCGCTCACCCGCCTCGAGCGGGTGGCGGCGAACGGCGTCGGCATGGCGTACATCTGGGCCGCGGCCGGCACGGACGACCTCTTCGCCGACGTGCCCCCGTTCGACAACCCGAGCGGGGACATGCGCCTCGTGCCCGACCTCGGCGCCGCCCGCATCCTGACCGCCGCTCCGGGCTGGGCCTGGGCGCCGGTCGACCAGATGAGCCAGGAGCTCGAGCCGGTCCCCGCCTGCCAGCGCACGGTCCTGCGGCGCGCGGTCGAGTCGGCCCGCGCCGCCGGGCTCGACATGCGGGCGACGTTCGAGGTCGAGGCCACCCTGCTCGACGAGGACGGCGGCCCCGCCCACGACGGCCCCGGGTACAGCACGACCGCGCTCGCGCTGCTCGAGGGCTTCCTGCTCGACCTGGTCGACGCGCTCGAGTCATCAGGCGTCGAGGTGGAGCAGTTCCACCCAGAGTACGCCCCCGGGCAGTTCGAGGTCTCGGTGGCGGCGCGCGACCCGCTCGCCGCGGCAGACACGCTCGTGTTCGTCCGGACGCAGATGCGCTTCGCCGCCCGCCGCCACGGGTTCCGGGTGAGCTTCGCGCCCACCGCCCTCGCGGGCGAGGTCGGGAACGGGTGCCACGCCCACCTGAGCGCGTGGCGCGACGGCAGGAACCTGATGCAGGGCGGCGACGGGCCGGCCGGGATGACCGACGCCGGGGCGGCGGCGCTGGCGGGCGTCCTCGAGGCGCTGCCGGGCCTGCTCGCGGTCCTCGCGCCCAGCCCGGCCGCCTACCTGCG
>JBKPMQ010000089.1:0-9810 GCA_046732235.1 Actinomycetota bacterium | reverse complement strand
GCCGCGTCGATCGCGCCCTCCGGCGCGCCCGGCGCGGTGAGGTCGCCGGCGTGGGCATAAATGCTGCCCGGCGGCGACTCGGCGGCCAGCTCCCGAAGCGCCTCCTCGCGGCGGCCGCTCGCCACCACCTGCGCCCCTTCGCGCGCGCAGCGCAGCGCGATCGCCCGGCCGATCCCCGACGACGCGCCGGTGACCACCACGACCCGATCCTGGAGCCTGGACACGACGGGAAAGCATACGGTCGCGTGCCCGCCCCGCGCCCGGCCTCTATCATCGCCGCCCGTGGCCCCCTTCGATCCGCGCGAGCTGCGAAGCACGCCTCACCTGGCGCCGCTCGTGCCCGTCCTGCCGATCCGGCTGCGCCGCACCGAGATCCTGACGATCGTCTACCGCACCGACCGGGCCGCCGCGGACGCCCTCATCCCGGAGCCGCTCGAGCTTACGGACGACCTGTGCGTGGTGCACGTCTACAAGATGCACGACGCGGAGTGGTTCGGCGTCTACTGCGAGTCGGCGTTCCAGCTCCCCGTCCGGATGCCGGACGGGCGGCCGGCGGTGTACTCGCCGTTCCTCGTGCTCGAGTCGGACGGCGCGGTTGCCGCCGGGCGGGAGATCTACGGGCAGCCGAAGAAGGCCGGTCGCGTGTCGCTCGAGCCCAACGGCGACCTGCTGGTGGGGCGAATCGCCCGCAACGGGATCGACGTCGCGACGGCGACGATGTGCTGGAAGCAGACGCCGTCGTCGGGCGGCGAGCTGGAGCGCCTGGTGCCCGGCTCGGGCCTGAACGTGAACCTGCGCGTGCGCCAGGAGGAGGAGGGCCGCACGAGCCGGGAGCTCGTCGGCCGCGCGTTCGCGGACGTCGTCGAGCACGAGGCGTGGACGGGGCCGGGTACGCTCGAGCTGCATCCGAACGCGCAGCTTCCGGTGCACATCCTGCGGGTCGGCGAGGTCGTCCTCGCCCTCCACCGCGTGCTCGACCTGACGCTCGCGCCCGGCGCGGTCGTCCACACGTACTCGCCGCGGTAGCCGGGTTGACTCCCGCCGCCGGCGGGTGGTATGCCTTTCCGCATCCTGAACGTGGATTCCAGATAATGAAAGAACCGACCCCGACGCGGATCCGGTCGGTGCGCAGGGCCGCGGAGCTCCTCGAGCACGTCGCGACCAGCCCCGGCGGCTCCACCGCGACGGCCGCCGCCGAGGCGCTCGCGATCCCGGTGCCGACGGCCTACCACCTGCTGAACACGCTCGTCGACGCGGGCCTGCTGGCGAAGGACGACCGCCGCCGCTACCGGCTCGGCGCGAAGGTGGGGCTGCTGGCGGAGGCGTTCCTGGCCCAGGTCTCGGCGCCGTCCTACCTGGTCGAGCGCCTGCGCGAGCTGGCCGAGCGCACCGGCGAGACGGCCTACCTGTCGGCGTGGCGGAACCACGACGCCGTGCTGCTGCAGATCGTCGAGGGCCGGCGGGCGGTGCGCGTCTCCGGCCTCCACCTGGGCTACAGCGGCGCCGCCCACGTGCGCGCCTCCGGCAAGGCCCTGCTCGCGTTCGGCCGCCCCGGCACGTTCGAGGACTACGTCCGTACGCACGACGTGGACGCCGCGGAGCTGCGGGCCGAGGTCGTGCGGGTGCGGCAGGCGGGATACGGGATCGACGAGGAGGAGTTCGCCGAGGGCGTCGCATGCATCGCCGCGCCGGTCGCGGACGGGACGATGGCGATGGGGATCTCGGTGCCGGTGGAGCGCTACCGCACCCTCCACCGGAAGCTGGTCGACGCGGTGGTCGCCGTCGCCGGCAGCGCGGCCGCGCCGCAGATGCAGGCCGCCGGCGACGGCCTGGCAGCGAAGGGAGGAGCGACATGAGCGGGGTTCTTGACGGGAAGGTGGCCCTGGTGACGGGCGCGGGCGCCGGCCTCGGCCGGGGCATCGCCGAGCAGCTCGCACGGGCGGGGGCGGACATCGCGGTGGTCGAGATCGATGCGGACTCGGCCGGGACGGCGGCGAGCGAGCTCGAGGCGCTCGGCGTGCGCGCCCGCGCGTACCCGACGGACGTGTCCAGGAGCGACCAGGTGGATGCGGCGTTCGCGGCCACCGTGCGCGATCTCGGCCATCTCGACGTCGTCGTGAACAACGCCGGCATCAGCCGGGTGGGCCCACACACGCACGAGGTCACGGACGAGGACTGGCACGACTCGATCGCGGTCATGCAGACCGGCGTCTTCTTCGGGATCCGCGCGGCCGGCCGGATCATGCTGGAGCAGGGCACCGGCGGGTCGATCATCAACATCTCGTCGATCCGCGGGTTCTCCCCCAACCCGGGCCGGATGACCTACTGCGCGCCCAAGGCGGCCGTGATCATGATGACCCACATCGCCGCGGGCGAGTGGGCCGGCAGCGGGATCCGCGTGAACGCGATCGCGCCGGGCGTCCTGCGGACACCGATGTGGGACGCCGACGTCGCCCGGGGCGCCATCGATGAGCAGCTGTACATCGACGCCGTGCCGGCCGGGCGCCTGGGGACGCCGTCCGAAGTCGGCCACCTCGCCGTCTACCTGGCGTCCGACGACGCCGCCTACGTGAACGGATCCTGCATCACGATCGACGGGGCGCTGACCTCGATCCCGGCGGCCTGAGACAAGGAGAGGAGTGACGCCATGGCAGTCGACCAGCTGAAGCTCACGACCGAGGCCGCGCTCGGCGACCGGATCACCATCCCGCGCCCGCCGCACCGGCTTGAGCGGCTGCGGGCTTGGATGGAACAGGAGTCGCTCGACGCGTGCGTGCTCTTCGGCGCCCAGAACGTCGCCCACCTCGGCGGGTACGCGCGGTACTACGGCGGGCCGGCCGGGCTCGTGATCGGCCGCGACGGCGCGCGGACGCTCGTCGTCATGCTGGACGAGGTGCCGGTGGCGATCGCGCTCGGGGAAGCCGACACGGTGCTTCCGTACGGGGAGCGCGGCTTCGGCATCAACCTGAACCCGCTCCCGCTCCTGGCGGCCTCGGTGGCCGCGGTGCCCGAGGTGTCGCGGGCGACGCGGATCGGCATCTCGGACGAGATCGGCGGCATGGCGGGGCTCCTGCGAAGCGACTGCGACGCCGAGCACGTGGACGCCTCCGGGGCGCTCTACCGGATCCGGCTGATCAAGGACGAGGACGAGCTCGTGAAGATCCTGCGCGGCTACGAGCTGTGCTGGATCGGCCAGCAGGCCGTCGCCCACGGCGCCGGGCAGGCCGGCGTCACCGAGATCGAGCTCTTCTCGGCCGCTTTGGGCGCCGCGCAGAACGCGAACGGCGCGCCGATCGAGTTCCTGACCGACCTGCTGTCGGGACCGAAGACAGCCGACGTCTGCTGCCCGATCCACGTCGCCAGCCCGCGCGCCGTCCAGGACGGCGAGGCCGTCATCGCCGACATCGCCCTCGGCGCCCAGGGCTACTGGGGCGACTCGGCCGAGACGCACATGTCGGCCCGCAACGACGAGGTGGCGGAGATGCGGGCCGCGCTCCTGCAGATCCTGGCCAAGGCGTCGGCGGAGCTCGCCACCGGGAACACCGGTGCCGCGATCTTCAACGCAACGGAGGGCCGGATCCTCGAGACCTTCCCCGGCGGCGAGTTCCCCCACCACGGCGGGCATGCGCTCGGGCTCTCGGCCTTCGAGGACCCGCACCTGATCCCGAGCGACGAGACGCCGCTCGAGAGCTGGATGGTGATGGCGATCGAGCCCGGCGTCTACTTCCCCGGCCGCATCGGGGCGCGAGTCGAAAACGTCTACGTGGTCACGCCCGACGGCGGCGTCGAGCTGCGCGACGCGATGGCGGCCCGGTGAGCAGGCCCCGCGCGATCCACCACACGGGCTTCACCGTCGCCGACCTCGACCGCTCGCTCGGCTTCTACCGCGACCTGCTCGGGCTCGAGACCGTGGCCGAGCAGGAGAAGGAGGGCGGCTACCTGGCCGCGATCGTCGGCCATCCCGACGCCCACGTCCGGATGGCGCACCTGCGCGTCCCCGGCGACGGCCACGTCGTCGAGCTGTTCGAGTACCTGGCGCCGGAGGGGCACCGGCCCGGCCCGCCCGACCCGGCGGACGTCGGCACGTCGCACCTGTGCTTCGTGGTCGACGACCTGCCGGCCCTGTACGACAGGCTCCGCGCCGCCGGGGTCGACTCCTTCGTCAGTCCCCCGGTGGAGGTCGACACGGGCATCAACCGGGGCGGATGCGCGCTCTACCTGCGCGACCCGGACGGGATTCCCGTCGAGCTGTTCCAGCCGCCGCGACGGGCGGAGGCGGGCGCCGATGGCTGAGCAGGATCGCGATCTCACCGCCGAGGGGCTGCTCGACCTGCACCGGCGCATGCTCGAGATCCGGGCCTTCGAGGACGAGGTGATGCGCCTCTTCGCCCGCAACCTCGTCCGCGGGTCGACGCACCTGTGCCAGGGCCAGGAGGCGGTGGCGGTCGGTGCCTGCAGCGCGCTCGCGGACGGCGACACGATGACCTGCACCTACCGCGGCCACGGGGCGGTGCTGGCGATGGGCGCCCCGCTCGACCGTGCCATGGCCGAGATCCTGGGTAAGGCCGACGGCCTGTGCCTGGGCAAGGGCGGGTCGATGCACCTGACGGACGT
Source organism: Actinomycetota bacterium (assembly GCA_046732235.1). Taxonomy (GTDB): domain Bacteria; phylum Actinomycetota; class Thermoleophilia; order Gaiellales; family JAICJC01; genus JAICJC01. The sequence goes on along the minus strand of JBKPMQ010000089.1, from coordinate 5,196 downwards.
CGGGATCGGCGCGCTGGGGTCGTTCGCCGTCGTCGGCGCCCACCTGCCGTTCGCGTGCGGCACGGCACTGACCGCCCAGACGCTCGGCACGGGGTCGGTCTCGCTCTGCTTCTTCGGCGACGGCTCCACGAACATCGGCGCCTTTCACGAGGCGATGAACCTCGCGTCCGTCTGGAAGCTCGGCGTGGTCTTCGTCTGCGAGAACAACCTCTACGGCGAGTATTCGCCGCTCGCGTCGACCACCCCCGTCGACCGGCTCGCCGACCGGGCAGCGGCCTACGCGATGGAGGGCCACCAGGTGGACGGGAACGACGTGCTGGCGGTGCGCGCCGCGGTGGCGGACGCCTGTGGCCGGGCGCGAGCCGGCGACGGCCCGACGTTCATCGAGGCGCTGACGTACCGCCACATGGGCCACTCGCGCACGGATCCCGGCGCCTACCGGCCCCCCGGCGAGCTCGACCGCTGGAAGCAGCGCGACCCGATCACCCTCTTCGAGGCGCATCTCGAGGCCGCCGGCGCGGCCACCCGCGACGCGATCGAGGCTGCCCAGGAGGCTGCGCGCGAGGCGGTCGAGGCCGCGACGGCGCGCGCGCTCGAGTGGCCGGAGCCCGAGCCGGAGGCCCGCTTCCGCGACTTGTGGGCGGCGGGGGCATGACCGCGATCAGCTACCGTGACGCGGTCACGCAGGCGCTCGCCGACGAGCTCGCGGCCGACGACCGCGTCATCCTGATCGGCGAGGACGTCGGCGCCGCCGGCGGCGTGTTCAAGGCGACCGCCGGGCTGTTCGAGCGCTTCGGCGGAGAGCGGGTGCGCGACACCCCCATCTCCGAGCAGGCAATCGTCGGCTGCGTGCTGGGCGCGGCGGTGACCGGCCTGCGCCCCGTCGGCGAGATCATGTTCGCCGACTTCGCGGGCGTCTGCTTCGACCAGATCGCGAACCAGCTTGCGAAGTACCGCTACCAGTCCGGGGGCCAGAGGGGCGTGCCGGCGACCCTGCGGATGGCGTCCGGAGGCGGCGTCGGCTTCGGCGCCCAGCACTCGCAGTGCGTCGAGAACTGGTTCCTGAACATCCCGGGGATCAAGCTCTGCCTGCCCGCGACGCCGGCCGACGCCTATGCGCTGCTGCGGGCGGCGATCCGCGACGACGATCCCGTCATCGTGTTCGAGCACAAGGCGCTCTACCCGCGCACCGGCGAGCTCGGCGATCCCGGCGCCGCCCTTCCGATCGGCAGGGCGGCCATCGCCCGCCGCGGGGCCGACATCACCGTGGTCGCGGCCCAGCTCATGCTCCACCGGACGCTCGAGGCCGCGGAGCGCCTGGCGGCCGATGGCATCTCGTGCGAGGTGATCGACCCGCGCTCGATCGCGCCGCTCGACGTCGCGACCATGCTCGAGAGCCTCGGCCGGACGGGGCGGCTGGCCTGCGTGCAGGAGTCGCCCGCCGCGGGGAGCTGGGGCCAGGCCGTCGTCGCGGAGTGCGTCGCCGGCGGCTTCGAGCTCCTCGACGCGCCGCCGCTCATCGTCGCGGCGGATGCCGTGCCCGTCCCCTACGCGGAGTCGCTCGAGGACGCGACCCTCCCGAACGTCGATCGGATCGCCCGCGAGCTGCGCGGCCTGGCCCACGCGTGACGGACGCGCTCCCCATCCGCGAGATCGAGGCCGTGCCGGTCCGCGCCCCGCTGGGGCGCCGGTACCAGGGCAGCACGTACTCGATGACGCATCGGGCGACGGTCGTCGTCCGCGTGCGGACGGACGAGGGCGTCACCGGCGAGGCCTACGCGGGCGACGAGGACGCCACGATGGGGCAGATCGTGGCCGCGATCCGCGACGAGCTCGCGCCCGCGCTGACCGGGCTCGACTGCCTCGCCGTCGAGCGCTGCTGGGAGGCGGGCTACCCGGTCACGTTCGACATCCTGCGCGACCGCCGGATCGGTCTCGTGGCGCTGGCGGCGGTCGACCTGGCGATCTGGGACGCCGTCGGCAAGGCGCTCGGGCAGCCCCTGTGGCGGCTCTGGGGCGGATACCGCGACCGGGTGCCCATGATCGCGATCGGCGGGTACTACGACGCGCCGGCGCCGCTCGCAGACGAGCTCGAGTCGTACCGCGAGATGGGCCTCGCCGGCTGCAAGCTCAAGGTGGGCGGCCGCTCGCCCGCCGAGGACGCCGAACGGGTCGCAGCCGCGCGCGCCGCGGCCGGCGACGGGTTCGTTCTCGCCGTCGACGCGAACCAGGGCTACACCGTGGCCGAGGCGGTCGATCTCGCCCGCCGGGTCGAGGGGCTCGACGTGCGCTGGTTCGAGGAGCCGTGCCGCTGGCACAACGATCGCCGCGGGCTGCGCGACGTGCGCGCGCTCGGCGGCCTGCCGGTCTGCGCCGGCCAGAGCGAGCTCTCGGTCAGCGGCTGCCGCGACCTGATGGAGGCGGGAGCGATCGACGTCTGCAACTTCGACTCGTCATGGTCGGGCGGGCCGACGGCCTGGCGCCGCTGCGCCGCCGTCGCACACGCGTACGATGTCCAGATGGCGCACCACGAGGAGCCGCAGGTCGGCCTGCATCTGATCGCGAGCCAGGCCCACGGCACCTACGCCGAGTGCTTCCACCCCGACCGCGACCCCTTCTGGTGGAACCTCGTCGCCAACCGCCCCGAGCCGTTGGGGGGCGAGGTGCCGCTGCCGGCCGGGCCGGGGCTCGGCTGGGAGCTCGACCACGAGTACCTCGAGGCGCATCGGATGGACCGGTAGCGCGATGGCACGGGTCGTCATGCGGGACGTCGAGAAGGTCTACGGCGACGGCACCCACGCCGTCCGCCACCTCAGCCTGACGATCGACGACGGCCGCCTGCTCGTGATCGTGGGGCCGTCGGGCTGCGGCAAGACGACGGCGCTGCGCATGGTGGCCGGCCTCGAGGAGATCACGTCGGGCACGATCGAGATCGGCGACCGGGTCGTGAACCACCTCGACCCGGCGGAGCGCGACGTCGCGATGGTGTTCCAGAACTACGCCCTCTACCCGCACATGACCGTCTACGGGAACATCGCCTTCCCGCTGCGCCTGGCCCGGATCCCCAAGCGCGAGCGCGACGCGAAGGTGCGCGCGGCGGCGCGGGTGCTCGGCCTCGAGTCCCATCTCGAGCGCAAGCCGCCCCAGCTCTCCGGCGGACAGCGCCAGCGGGTGGCGATGGGCCGGGCGATCGTGCGCGAGCCGAGCGTGTTCCTCATGGACGAGCCGCTCTCGAACCTCGACGCCAAGCTGCGGGTGCAGATGCGGGCCGAGATCTCGACCCTCCAGCGCCAGATCGGCGTGACGACGCTCTACGTCACGCACGACCAGGTCGAGGCGATGACGATCGGCGACAGCGTGGCGGTGATGCGCCGCAGCGAGCTGCAGCAGCTCGCCGATCCGCAGACGGTCTACGATCGCCCCGCCAACCTGTTCGTCGCCGGGTTCGTCGGCTCGCCGCCGATGAACATGCTCCAGGCCGAGGTGGAGGCGTCCGGCGACGGGCTGGCGCTCGCCGTCGGCGACCAGCGGCTCGCGGTCGACCGCTCCGAGCTGGCCGCCCATCCCGGGCTGGAGGAGCGCGCAGGCGGCCGAGTCGTCGTGGGGATCCGGCCGGAGCGGCTCACGCCGGGCGGCGGCGGGCTGCGCGCGCTGTGCGGCCGGGTGGTGCTCTGCGAGGCGCTCGGATCGGACTCGCTCGCCCATGTCGTCGTCCCTGGCTCCACCCCGCTCTCCGACGCCCAGGTCTCGCTCGCCCACGACGTGGACGAGGCGGTCGAGATCGAGGAGGTCGCCCGGGACTCGAGCGCCACGCTGATCTCGCGGTTCGATCCGCGCGCCGGAGTGCGCGAGGACGACGAGATCGAGCTGGGCGTGCCGCCGGGGTCGCTGCTGTTCTACGACCCCCAGACGGGCGTCGCGATCGGGCCTACGGGCTGACCGCGGGCGGCGCGGCGCACGAGCCGCGCAGGACGAGCTCGGGGGCCGCGGCCACGACGACGTCGTCGACCGCCTGGCCGTCGATCATGGCGAGCAGGCTGTCGACGGCCTGGCTCCCCAGCTCGGCGAGCGGCATCCGCACCGTCGTCAGGGGCGGGCTCAGGTAGGGCGCGAGCGGCACGTCGTGGAATCCGATCACCGAGATGTCCGCCGGCACGCCGAGGCCCGCATCGCGCACGGCCGCCAGGGCGCCGATCGCCGCGGTGACGTTGCCTGCCACGAGCGCGGTCGGCCGCGGCTGCAACCGCAGCAGCCGCGATGCCGCGGTGGCTCCGCCGAGCTCGTCGAACCTCGCCTCGACGACGAGCTCGGGCGGCGTCGGCAGCCCCCGCTCGCGCATGACGCCGAGGTAGCCGCTGAGGCGGCGACGAGCGGTGTCGACGGCCCGCGGGCCGCCGATGTGGGCGATCCGGGTGTGGCCCAGGTCGATCAGGTGGCGCACGGCGGTGGCGACCCCCGCCTCGTCGTCGACCACCACGCTCGGGCCGGCGCCCGGCTCCCGGCGGTTGACGAGCAGGCTCGGGAGCGTGGCCGCCGGCAGGACGTCCGCGAGGTTCTCGGTGGTGGCGATGGCGTAGAGCAGGCCGTCCACACGGTCCTCGAGGATCGCCCGCCGGGTCGCGGCGGCGCCGGTGGCCATCAGGAGCACGTAGCCCGCCGCGCTCGCGCGCTCCTCGGCGCCCCGGGCGATCTCGGCGTAGACCGGGTTGGTAAGGTCGGGCAGCAGCATGCCGATGGCCATCGTGCGCGCGGTCTTGAGCGCCCGGGCGGTCGCGTTCGGGCGGTACCCGAGCTCGCGCACCGCGTCGAGCACCCGCCGGCGCGTCTCGGGGCGGACGTTCAGCGTCGCGTCGCCGCTGAGAACGCGCGACACGACCGACGTGTCGACGCGCGCGGCGGCCGCCACGTCCTGCATCCGCACCCTCGAGCCCGGCGGGCCCTCACGGCGTTGGCCGGAGTCCATCGTCGCGGATCCTATTCCGGCGACGACCGGCCGCAGGCTTGACGGTGCGCGATTCCCGTGAATAGGATGGTCAAACGTGTGATCAACGACGCGGCGGGGTGGTTCTATGGCGGAGCGATTGGCGGGCAAGCGGGCATTCGTCACCGGGGCCGGCGGCGGCCTCGGCCGCGCGATCGCGGAGGCCTTCACAGCCGAGGGCGCGGCGGTCGCGCTGGCCGGCCGCAACCGCGAGC
>JBKPMQ010000088.1:0-7276 GCA_046732235.1 Actinomycetota bacterium | reverse complement strand
CGACGGCACGCTCCGGCACGAGATCACCGAGGTCACGTCGAAGCTCGGCAACTCGTCGCTGGTCGGGCACGGCTCCCGCGGCCCCAACCCGGACGACATGCGCATCAACACGTTCGGCTGCCAGGCCGCCCAGATCGCGGTCGACACGCTCACCGGAGCCGTCACCGTCGAGAAGGTGTGGGCCGTGCACGATGTCGGCCGCATCATCAACCCCATGGGGGCGATGAGCCAGGTCACCGGCGGCGTGCTCCAGGCGATCGGGTTCGCGCTCACCGAGGAGCGGGTCGTCGATCCGACCACCGGCACGGTCGTGAACGCGGGGCTCGAGGACTACAAGGTGCCGACGATCGCCGATACGCCGGAGATCGTGTGCGAGTTCGTCGACTCGCCCGACCCCCACCTCGCCCTGGGCATCAAGGGGCTCGGGGAGCCCCCGATCATCCCGACCGCGGCGGCCATCGGGAACGCGTTCGCCCACGCGACCGGGGTGCGCCTGCGCCAGGCGCCGTTCACGCCCCGGCGGGTGCTGGAGGCGCTCGCGGGATGAGGCCGTTCGCGTATTCCGCGCCGGCGACGATCGCCGAGGCCGCCGAGCGCCTCGCGTCGCCGGGCGCGCGGGCGATGGGCGGCGGCACCGACCTCCTCCCCCAGCTCCAGCACGGCATCCGCCCGGCCGACGAGGTGGTCGACCTGCGCGGCGCGGTGCCGGCTGGGATCCTCGCGGCCGGCCAGGGCATGCGGCTCGGGGCCGCGACCCGGGTCGCCGACGTGGCCCGCGATCCCGACGTGATCGCCCGCTTCGCAGTGCTGGCCGAGGCGGCCGGGGCGGTGGCGTCGCCGCAGCTGCGCGAGATGGGCACCGTCGCCGGCAACCTGTGCCAGGCGGTGCGGTGCTGGTACTACCGCCACCCCGACCTCACGTGCTGGCTGCGCGGCGGCGACACCTGCTACGCCCAGATCGGCGACCATCGCAAGCACGGGCTGGAGCCGGGTGACTGCATCTCGGTCGCACCGTCCGACCTGGCCGCCGCGCTGCTGGCGCTCGACGCCGTCGTGACGACGGACCGGCGGGAGGGGTTCCCGCTCGCCGAGCTCTACCGCAAGGCGAGCGAGGAGGACCGCTCCACGATCGCCCTCGAGCGGGGGGAGCTGATCACGGCGGTGACGGTCCCGCGCCCGCCCGAGGCGAGCGCGTACGTGCGCGCGGGCGAGCGGGCGGCATGGAGCTTCGCGCTCTGCGGCGTCGCCGCGGCCCGTTTCGACGGCGGGGTGCGACTGGCCGCGATCGGCGTCTCCAATCTACCCCGGATGCTCGATCCGGCCGATCCGCTGGCGGGGCTGCCCGGCCTGGAGATGACCGGCTGGAAGCGGCGGTTGCTCGAGACCCTCACACAGGACGCGATCGCAGCGGTATCGTGACGGCGATGGGCAGACGGGTCGCGTTCGCAACGGCCGTCGTCGCCGCGCTCGCGCTCCCGGCGGCCGCGGCGGCCAAGCCGCTGCCGCAGACGCCGCTGCGGACGAAGCCGGCGCCGGTGAACGAGGAGTCGCCGTCGGCCGCGCCGGGCTACCTCGCCTGGGTGCAGAACACGCGCAGCCACCCGCATCTCTACAACGTCTACGCGCAGCACAACGGCCGCACACGGTACCGGGTGAACCCCCTCGGCACGCAGGCCGGGCTCGGGACCGGGATCGACGGGACGACGCTCGTCTACACGCAGCGGCACCGGGGCCAGTTCAGCATCCGCATGTTCAACCTCGCGACGAAGCACCGCTTCGCCCCGCCGGCGGGTGTGAACACGCCGCACGCGGAGGACGAGCCGACGATCTCGGGCGACTGGCTCCTCTTCCACCGGAGCGAGGGCGGCGGATCGCCGGGGCAGCAGGTGATCCTGCGCAACCTCCACACCGGCGAGACGCGGGTGATCGCGTCGGTGCACGGCTCTCTCGCCCTGCTCGAGGCCGGCCAGGTGAACGGCGACTGGGCCGTCTTCACGAAGTCGGTGAACGGGACGCGCTTCAACGTCTGGCGCTACCAGATCTCGACGAAGGCGCTCAGGGAGGTCCCGAACCCGCGGGGCAAGGTGCACTCGGCGGCCGCGGTGAACCCGTTCGGCACGGTCTACTTCGAGGAGAGCGGCTCGCGCTGCGGGGCGAACGCGACGGTCAAGGTCTACCCGGTCGGCGGCCCGATGATCACCGCCGGGACTCTGCGGCCGGGCATCGACATGTTCCACCCGTTCCTCTTCGAGCACCGCTCCACCGACAGCTACCTCTTCGCGAAGCTCCACTGCGTGGGCGGCTCGACCGACGTCTTCGAGTCGAACTTCGCCTAGCCGCCCGCCGTGAATAAACGGGGTCAGACCCCTTTTATTCAGCCCGAGTAGTCGAACGTCGACTCGAAGCCGGTGCGGCCGGTGAACTCGAACGAGAAGTGCTCGTCGTGCGCGACCAGCCGCTCGGCGACCACCTCGCGGCCGGGCCGGCCGTGGCCGGGGATGATGCACGTCACGGTGCTCCGGGTCTCGTAGGGCGTCGTCATCGTCACCGTGACGGCGCCGCCGGCGCGGAAACGGCCGCGCCCGCGCGTGTGGTCGAGGTCGATCTCGCTCGCGTGCACGGCGAGCACCTCGCTCGGCTTGAAGACCCACGGGAACTGCTCGGCCGGCGTCCCGCCCAGGCGGCCCAGGAACACGTCCTCGAGCGCCCGCCGCTGGTCGTCGCCGCCGCGGCTGTCGACGTGGAGGACGAACCGCCACGGCGACCGCGGCTCGTCGTCGGAGTACCGGATGACCATCACGACATCGAGCCCGGACAGGTCGACGTCGCCCACCGCGCCCTCGTCGACATGCCAGGAGAGGGCGCCGATGCACTCGCCGTAGGTGGAACGGCCGCCGGGGACGCCGTCGATGCGGCGGCACGGGCAGATCGGAGCGCAGTTGCACGCCTCGAGCGTCGTGCCCTGGAGACGCCAGCCGCTCACGGCCTGGTCACGGCCCCTTCGCTCGCGGACGAGACGAGGGCGGCGTACTTGGCGAACACTCCGTGCTCGTAGCGCGGCTTCGGAGGCGTCCAGTCGCGCAGGCGGGCGGCGAGGTCGTCGTCGGAAAGCAGCACCCGCAGCTCGCGCGCGCCGACGTCGAACTCGATCGTGTCGCCGTCGCGGACGGCGGCGATCGGGCCGCCGTGGGCGGCCTCCGGCGTGACGTGGCCGGCCATCAGGCCGTGGGTGGCGCCCGAGAAGCGGCCGTCGGTGAGGAGCGCCACCTCCTCGCCCAGCCCCTCGCCGACGATCGCGGCGGTGACGTGCAGCATCTCGCGCATGCCGGGCCCGCCGGCCGGGCCCTCGTAGCGAATGACGACGACGTCGCCCGGCTTGATCGCGCCCGCTTTGACCGCCGCGAAGCAGTCCTCCTCGCAGTCGAACACTCGGGCGGGCCCGCTGTGCGACAGGCGCTCGTGGCCGGCCAGCTTGACGACGCACCCGTCCGGGGACAGGTTCCCGCGCAGGATCGCGAGCCCGCCGGTGGCTTTCAACGGCTCCTCGATCGGGACGACGACCGGCTGGCCCGGCGTCTCGACGGCCTGGTCGACGATCTCGCTCATCGTGCGGCCGTCCACGTTCCTGGCGCCGGCGTGGACGAGCTCGCGCTTGTGCAGCTCGCGGGCGACCAGGGCGACGCCGCCGGCGTCGAAGAGGTCGGTCGCGACGAACTGCCCGCCGGGCTTGAGGCTCGCGACGATCGGCGTCCGGGCGGCGATCTCGTCGAACTCGTCGATCGAGAACGGGATCTGGAGCTCGTGGGCGATCGCGAGCAGGTGCAGGACGCCGTTGGTCGAGCCGCCCGCGGCCGCCACCGACGCGGCCGCGTTCTCGATCGCCTCCCGCGTGATGATGTGCGACGGGCGGATGTCCTCGCGCACGAGCTTCATCGCCAGCCGGCCGCACTCCTCGGCGGCGTCGCCCTTGCCCCGGTTGAGCGCCGGGATGCCGTTCAGGCCCGCGGGGCTGATGCCGAGGAAGTCGAGCGCCATCGACATCGTGTTGGCCGTGTACTGGCCGCCGCAGGCGCCGGCGCCCGGGCACGCGGACGACTCGACCTCATGCAGCTCGGCGGCGTCGATCCGGCCCGCGGCGTACGCGCCGACCGCCTCGAACACGTCCTGGATCGTGATGTCGCGGCCGCGAAACGTCCCCGGCGCGATGGTGCCGTTGTAGAGGACGAGCCCCGGCACGTCGAGGCGGCAGAGCGCCATCGCCCCGGCGGGGATGGTCTTGTCGCAGCCGACGATGCAGACAAGGCCGTCCATGAGGTGCCCGCGCACGACAAGCTCGATCGAGTCGGCGATCAGCTCACGGCTGATCAGCGACGCCTTCATGCCCTCGGTGCCCATCGTGACGCCGTCCGAGACCGAGACGGTGTTGAACTCCATCGGCGTGCCGCCCGCCTCGCGGATCCCGGCCTTCACCCGCTGCGCCAGCTCGCGCTGGTTGAAGTTGCACGGCATCGTCTCGATCCACGTCGTGGCGACGCCGATCAGGGGTTTCGCGAGGTCGTCGTCGGTGAACCCGATCGCCTTCAGCATCGACCGCGCGGCGGCCCGGTCGGGGCCGTCGGTCAGCGCGGCGCTGTGGCGCTTGGCGGGGTCGGAGGGGCGGTCGTACGGGTTGGTCGGCATGGCGGCCTAGCCTACCGTGCCGCCGGCGCTAGCGAGCCGCCTCCACCGCCACGTACAGGCCCCACGCCTTGCCTGACTCGAAGAGCTCGTCCGGGTCGACGTCGCCGACCTCGCCGAGGACGTGCGGCGTGGGGTCGTCCTTCGTCGAGCCCCACACCATCTTGCGCGGGGGCGCCTCGTCGGCCTGCGCCAGATGGTCGCCGCGCTCCTGAGCCGCGAGCAGCTCCTCGCCCGCGGGCCCGTCTGCGTATCCCTTTCCCATCCCTGCAGTCTAGATCGCGCGCGCGAGGAGCCCAACGAGCTCGGCCCGGTCGGGCGGCCGCTGCATGCGGGCGAGCTCCGGACGCTCCGAAGCTGCGTCGGCGATCGAGCCGAGGTCGCCCCGCGAGACGCCGAGCTCGGCGAGCGTGCGGCGGCCGCCGCCGAGCGTCGTGACCCGCTCCTTGAGGCCGTCGACCCCGACGCCGAGCGCGTCCGCGAGCCGGGCGACGGCGTCCTTCTCGCGGGTCGCCATCGCGGCCAGGACGTGCGGGAGCATGGTCGCGTTCGTGGCAGCATGCGGGGTCCCGCAGGTGCGGACGATCGTCTGGCAGAGCACGTGGTGGAGCGAGTAGCCGGCCGAGTCCATCGCGTAGGCCGCCAGCAGCGAGCCCTGCGCCAGCCGCTCGCGGGCATCGATGTCGCGGTCGTCGACCCCGGCCGCGATATCGGCGGCGGCTGCGGCCGCGGCCATGCCCGCGACAGGGTTGCGTCCCGGTCCGTACAGGGCCTCGGCGGCGTGGGCGAGGGCGTTCATCGCGCTCGCGCGGCGGTCAGCCTCTGGCTGGCTCGTCATCAAGGGTGGGTCGGCGAGCACGAGCACGGGCCGGTGGCGACCGCGGTCCTCGTAGCCGGGGACGACCCGGTGGCCACCCGTCATCTCCGCGCCGGAGAGCGTCGTCGGGACGGCGCAGACACGGCCGCCGCGGGCGGCGGCGACGGCCTTGGCGGTGTCGATTATGCGTCCGCCGCCCCAGGCGACGACGGGCCCGTCGCCGACCTCGTCGACGAGCGCCGCGGCGACGTCGGTGACCTGGCCGGAGGGAACGTCGTGCACCGATCGCCAGGCCTCGCGCAGCGAGGCCGGGATCGTCGCCCGGGCCCGCGGCGTCGAGAGCAGGTCGGCGCCCGGCCAGGCGTGCTCGCCGGCACCCGGCCCGAACCGGATCAGGCGGTCGCCGTCCGCCCACGAGAACGCGCTCACTGGGCCAGCGCCACCCCGGCCACCACGAGGGCGGCTCCGAGCCCCAGCCACACCGTCACGGGCTCGCCCAGCGTCAGGGCTCCGATGATGATCGCCACGACGGGCACACCGTACAGGTAGGCGATCGTCCGGGAAGCTTCCAGCTGGCGCAGTCCGCGCGTCCATCCGATGTATCCGGCCAGCGTGGCGGCCAGGCCCAGGTAGAGCAGGAGCACGACGCCCCAGACGTCCAGGTCCGACGCGCGCCGCACGGCCGCGCCGCTGACGAACGGCAGGAGCGCGGCGGTCCCGATCAGCGACGCGGCGGCGGTCACCCGCAGCGCGCCGTAGCGGGGCAGGAGCGGCTTCACGATCACGTTGTAGGCGGCGAACGCCACCGGCGCCGCCAGGACGAGCAGCGGCCCGTGCGCGTTCGCGAACGAGATCCGCTGGCCCGCGCCGAGGAGGACGACCACGACGACGCCGGCGAACGAGATCGCGAGCCCCGCCGCCCGCCGACGCGAGAACGGCTCCTGGCCGATGGCGACGACCATCGCGAGCGCGATCCCGGGGGCGGCGGCGACGACGACGCTGGCCGTGCCGGCCGTCGTCAGCCGCTCGCCGGCGTTCAGGGACAGGTGGTAGACGGCCACCACCAGGAGCCCTGCGACGACGAGCCGGGCCAGGTCGCGGCGGCCGAGGCCGGGCAGGCCGCGGGCGGCGATCAGCGCGATCGCGAACCCGGGCGCGGCCACCAGGTAGCGGCCGAGGGCGATGTCGGACGCGGCCAGCCCGTCGTCGATCAACCCCTTGATGGCCGCGTACGACCCCGCCCAGACGACCACCACCAGGGCGAGCAGCAGGTGCGGGCTACGTGGGACACTGCCCCGCATGCCCATCAAGCGGATCGAGATCCGGTGGCGCGATCTGGACGGATTCGGCCACGTTAACAACTCCACCTACCTGACGTATCTCGAGGAGGCGCGCGACCAGTACCTGACGGACGTCCTCGGCGACGCGGTGCATCGCACCGTCATCCGCCATATCGACATCGACTTCGTCTCGGGGCTGACCCAGGAGGACGACTACGTGGACGTCGAGGTCACCCTGACCGGCGTCGGGACGTCCAGCATCACGCTCGACGAGCGCATCGCCTCGACCCTGGACGGCCGGATAGCGGCCACGGCGAGATCGGTGATGGTGCACACCGACGAGACCCGCGCGGCCTCCGCGCCCTGGCCGCCAGCGTCGCGCGACGCGATCGACGCCGCCCTCGCCGCCGGCGTGGGGTCAGATCCCGAACGGGCGCCGTGACACTTCCGCGACGGTTCTTGCGTGGGGTCTGACCCCGCTTAGTAGAGCGCGGAGGCCAGG
>JBKPMQ010000087.1:0-9251 GCA_046732235.1 Actinomycetota bacterium | reverse complement strand
GCGGTGGGCCGTTCGGGGCCGGGAAGGCCCGCGAGCATCGTCGCCCCGGCGGCGGCGACGAGCGCCGCCAGAATGGTGAAGTGCGCCTTCGGCCCGGCCCCGGCCGCCGCCGCGACGCTGGCCCCGAGCGCGCCGAGCAGGAGACCGACGCTCCAGGCGCCGTGGAAGCCCGACATCAGCGGCCGCCGCATGCTGCGCTCGACCCCGACGGCGGCGGTGTTCATCGCGACGTCGACGATCGCCCCCAGCGTGCCGAAGCAGACGAGGGCCCCGGTGAGCACCGCGAGGTCGGGGGCGAAGGCCGACGCGACCAGCGCCGCGGCCATCCCCGGCAGGCCGGTGCGGACGACCCTGGCCGGTCCCAGCCGCCGCGCCAGGCCGCCGCCGCACCAGCTGCCGATCAGCGTCCCGAAGGCCATCCCGAAGAGGGCGGCTCCCAGCGCCGCGTCGGAGAGGCCGAGCGCGTGCTTGATCGCGGGCACCCGACCGGCCCACGTGCCGTACAGCACCGCGTGAAGGCCGAACGCGGCGCCGACGGTGCGGCCGTCCCTGTGCTGCCACGGCATCGTCCGACCCTAGCGCGCCCCGGGCGCCGGTCAGGCCGGCGCCCGGGGGAGAGGTTGCTAGGAGGAGGCGACGCTCTCGGCGCTGGCGGGCAGGCCGCCCACGGAGCCGACCGGCGTGAGGGCGCCGTGGCTGCCGATCCGGTAGCTCGTGATGCTGTGGAGGCCGCTCGTCAGCACGTCGAAGTAGCGGCCGTCCGGCGTGACCGACTCGTCGAGCGGGGCGCTCGTGGAGCCGGGGCTGGCGGCGATGCCGCGCAGGTGCAGCCGGCCGTGGCCGTCGACGCGGAACGCCGAGATCGTGCCGCTGCCGGCGTTGGCCGTGTAGGCGATCCGGCCGGCGATCGCGACCCAGCATGCGGCGAGCTGGTTCGCCGACACCGGCCCGGACAGGAGCCGGAGCGCTCCGGTGTGCCCGATCCGGTACGACGTCGCCGCGCTCGTCGGCGCCTGGTGCGCGTCCGAGACGACCAGCACGCCGTTGCGCGTGAACGCGAACCCGAACGGGGTCGTGCCGGCCGACGCGAACGAGCGCAGCCGCCGGACGGCGCCGTCTCGCCGCAGCGTGATCGTGTCGATCGTGTCCGAGCCGGTGTTCGTCACGGCGAGGGCGGTGCCGGCCGGGTTGAGCGAGACCTGGGCCGGGCCGGCGTCGCCCGGCGCGAGCCCGACCGATCCGCCGTGGATGCGGCGCAGGCCGTCCCCGGTGACGCGGAAGCCGACGACGTTCAGCCCGCCGGCGTTCACGACGTACACGCGGCCGTGGCCGGCGGTCACGCTGGCCGGGCCGGCGCCGCCGGACGGCACGACCGCCAGGCGGGTGAGCCGGGTGCCGTGCACCGCGAAGGCCGCGATCGTCCCCGATCCGCCGTTCACCGCGTAGAGGCGACGGCCGTCCGGGCTGAGCGCCAGCGAGCCCTGCGTCTTACCGGTGACGCCGGTGCCCGCGCCGCCGGTCGCGACCGAGGCGGCCGGCGAGAGCGTCCCGTCGTGCGCCCGGGCGAAGGCCAGGACGCGGTTCCCCGACGTTCCGTTCGCGAGAGTGAACACGGCCGGCCGGCCTGTATGGGCCGCGGCCGCGGCCGGGAAGGCCAGGGCGGCGAGCGCCCCGAGCGGTATCAGCCATCGTCTCGTCATCTGCATGCTCCCTCCGAGTTCGTGGGCCCGGCGGGCGCCGGGCGTCGTCGTCGAGCACGCTATGGAGGCGGTCTTTCCGGCCCCTTGCCCGTTCCTTACAAGAACCCGACGATTGCGGCGGCGCCCGGCGGTGAGGGCCCTGGGTACGCTCCGGCCGGTGGACGCAACCACGACTCGAGGGGTCGCCGCACCCGTCTCGGTGCGGCGGGAGGGCCTTGCGTGGGCCTTCGCCGGCGTGGTGATGTTCTCGTTCTCCGTGCCCCTGACCAAGGTGGCGGTGGGCGGGTTCAGCCCGTTCCTCACCGCGACGGGGCGCGCGGTCATCGCCGGGATCGTCGCCGGGGCGCTGCTCGCCGTGCGGCGCGTCCCGCTGCCGCCGGCCGATCAGCTGCGTCCGCTGCTCTACACGATGCTCGGGGCCGTATTCGGCTGGCCGATCCTGCTGGCCCTCGCGCTGGAGCGGACGACCTCCGCGCACGTCGCGGTGATCGCCGCCTTCATGCCCCTCACCACCGCGCTGATCGCCGTGCTCCGGACCCACGAGCGCGTCAGCTGGCAGTTCTGGGCGGCGGCCGCGGTCGGGACGGCGGCGCTGGTGGCGTTCGCCCTGTCCCGTGCCGGCGGCGGCGACGACCTCCTGGCCGACTGCCTGGTCGTGGGGGCGGTGTTCGCCTCGTCCTGGTGCTACGTCGAGGGGGCGACGATCACGCGCGCGATGCCCGGCTGGCAGGTGATCTCGTGGGTGGTGGTGCTGGCGCTGCCGCTCACCGTCCCGGCGTCGGCCCTGATCTGGTGGCTCACCCGCAGCTCGTACGACGCGAGCGCCTCGGAGTGGAGCTCCCTGATCCTCCTCGGGGTATCGTCGATGTACCTCGGGTTCTTCGCCTGGTACCGGGGGCTGTCGCTGGCCGGGATCGCCCGCGGCGGCCAGGTGCAGCAGCTGCAGGCGCTGCTCACCCTGATCTGGTCGGCGTGGTTCCTGGGTGAGCACGTGACGGCGCCGACCGTCCTGGTCGCACTGACGGTGATCGGGTCGGTGGTCTGGGCGCAACGCGCCCGGGTGCCCCCCCTCGTTACTCCGCAGGAGTAGCCCGGGATCGCGGGGCCTCGATCGTCGGGTGGCACTAATCGACGGCGCGGCGGAGCGTCGGGAACGTCTCGAGAACGGCCCGTGCGTCGACGAGGTCGAAGAGCCGCGCCACCTCGCCGGGCGGCGACATCACGACGGCGAAGCTTCGCCGCCCCGCGTCCTTGCTCGCTCTGATGATGGCCGCCAGGATCGCCGAGTCGGCGAACGTGGCGCGGCGGAGGTCGACGACGACCGGGTCGCCGCTCGCAACGGCGAACGCGAGGGCCCGGTCGAGCTCGCGTACCGTGGAGAGGTCGTGCTCGCCGGAGAGGGCAACAACGCGTGCCGGCGGATCGACGATGCGCCGAGCCAGGACATGTGAAGGCGTGGACAACACCGACACCACTCCCCAGCCGTTCCTTACAAGAACCCGAAAACTGTGAGCGGCGTGCCGGTGACGCCAGCCATTTCCCCGCATACTTCGGGGAATGAGCGAGCGACGCATCGGCCGGGCCACGTTCCTGTCGGTGGTCGGCGCGGGCGGGATCGGCGTCCTCTTCGGCGACCGCATCACCTCGGCGCTGCACCGGCCGATCGCGGACGCCGGGTCGGTCGTGCCGGGCGCCATCAAGGAGGTGTTCCCGTCCGGCTGGCGGGTCTATGCCATCAACCCGCCGTGGCCGACGTTCCACCCGGCCGGCTACCGGCTCGAGGTCACCGGCCACGTGCGCAAGCCGGTCACGCTGACGTGGCCCGAGGTGCAGGCGCTTCCCGCCGTCTCGCAGACGAACACCTTCCATTGCGTGACGGGCTGGACGGTCTCGGACGTGCGCTGGCGCGGGGTGCGGCTGCAGACGCTGTGGGACATGGTCGAGCCGCTGCCGACGGCCCGCTACGTCAACTTCGTCTCGATGGAGCGGCCCTACGTCGACACGCTCTCGCTGGCGCAGTCGACGCTGCCGGACGTGATGCTCGCCCACACGATGGACGGGAAGCCGCTGTCGCGGGCGCACGGCGCGCCCATGCGGCTCGTGATCCCGGAGATGTACGGCTACAAGAGCGTGAAGTGGCTCCACCGGATCGAGCTCGTGCCGAAGCTCGAGCCCGGGTTCTGGGAGCAGAACGGCTACGACATCGATGCCTGGGTCGGCCGCTCGAACGGGTACTGAGTCGGGCCGGCCCCCGGTCTACGTGCGCCGGTTCTGGCCGGAGGAGCGCTCGCTCCACTGGCTGCTCGCCGTCACGTTCCTCATCCTGCTCGCGACCGGCCTCATCCTGTACCTGCCGGCGTTCGCCGAGCTGGCGGCCGACCGGCGGCTGTGGAAGTCGATCCACCTCGGCGCGGCGATCGGGTTCTGGGCCGGCCTCGTCCTCCTGCTTGCGAGCGACACCGGCGGGCGCCTGCGGCGCACGGCGGCGGAGGTCGACCGCTTCGACGAAGACGACGTGCGCTGGCTGCGCTGGGCAGTGACCCGGCGCGGCTCCGAGCCGCCGCAGGGGCGCTTCAACGCCGGGCAGAAGCTGAACACCGCGTTCGTGTTCGGCCTCATGGTCGTGTTCTCGATCAGCGGCCTGCTCATGTACCTGCAGGAGACAGATGCGGCCGTTCGCGGACGGACGAGCGCGATCCTCGTCCACGACATCGCGACCTGGATCGCGGTCCCGCTCGTCGCCGGCCACCTCTTCCTCGTGCTCTTGAACCCCTCCACCCGCCACTCGCTGCGCGGGATGGTCTTCGGGAGCGTCCGCCGCGACTGGGCCCGCCGCCACCACCCCAAGTGGGAGGCCGACGAATAAAAGGGGTCTGACCCCGTTTATTCAGCGCCGGGGAGGAAGCGCTCGACCGCGCGCCGGGTCTCGCCGGGGCGCTCCATCCAGGGGAAGTGGCCGCAGTCCGGGATCGTCTCGACCCGCGCGTCGGGGACGAGCGCGGCCGACTCGAGGGACGAGGACACCGGCAGCGGGTCGCGCTCGCCGTGCACGAAGAGCACGGGGAGCTTCGTCGACGGCAGGCCGGTGGCGAGCGTGAAGCGGCTGAAGTGGTCGGAGATGGATGCGTTCGTCCCGGTCGAGCACTCGACGCCGATGTGCGCCGTGGGGTGGGGCGGCGCGGTCGCCGGGTCGGCGAAGTAGCACGGCCACACGAGCTTCGACCGCTCGACGAGGTCGGCCTCGGTCGCCTCGCCGCGGCGGCGGCGCTCCTCGATCTCGTCGATCCGGGCCGCCTCGTCCAGACTCAGCGTCCGCCGCAGGTTCGCACCGAACTCGGCGAACACGCGGTCGAACGCGCCCAGCGTGTCGACGCAGACGGCGCCGAGCAGGCGGTCGGGGTGCGCCACCAGCAGGTGCAGGGCGAGGTGGCCGCCCCACGAGTGGCCGACGACCCACGCCCGCTCGATCTCGAGGTGGTCGAGCACGGCGATCGCGTCGTCCATGTGCGCCTCGATCGTGTACGGGGCGCCGACGGTCGAGGGTCGCGTGCCGCGCTGCGTGTAGCGGTGCGTGCGCAGGAGCCCTCCGAGCTCGGCGGCCAGGCCCTCGGTGTAGTCCGGCCATGCCGGGCCGCCGTGCAGGATCAGAGCCGGCGGTCCGTCCCCGCCGCGGTGGCCGGCGAGCGCGCCCTCGCCGACCGGAACCGAGAACGGCTCCTCGCGCACGCGCGAGAAGCTACAGGATCGGCGCCCCGATGGTCACGGCGAGCAGGGTGACGGAGAGCGCAGACGTCGCCAGCACGGTCAGCCCGGCGACGACGTTGAAGAGCGGGCCGTTGCGGTGCTCGCCCATCAGCTCGCGGTCGCTCGCGAGCCGCCAGATGAACACGAGCAGGACCGGCAGAAGCGCGCCGTTCACCACCTGTACGCCGACCAGGAGGCTGATGACCGGGATGCCGGGGATGACGGCGACGACCGTCCCGATCACGATCAGCGCGGTGATCACCGAGACGAAGACCGGCGCCTCGTGGATGCGGCGGCTGATCCCCTTCTCGAACCCGAACGTCTCGGCAATGACGTACGCGGCGGTGACCGGCAGGATCGCCGCGGCCAGCAGGCTCGCCCCCAGAAGGCCCACGGCGAACAGCACCTCGGCGTAGCGGCCGGCGAACGGCTCCAGCGCCCTGGCCGCCTGCGCCGCAGACGAGATGTCGTGCTGGCCGTGCAGGTAGAGCGTCGCGCCCGTGGCGATGATGATGAAGCCGGCGACGAGGTTTGCGAAGATCGAGCCGGAGGTCACCTCGGCGCGCTCCGCGTTCAGCTCGTCGACGCCCACGCCGCGCTCGACCACCGCCGACTGCACGTAGAGCTGCATGAAGGGCGTGATGGTCGTGCCCGCCGTGGCGATGAAGAGGAACAGGTAGGCGCGGGAGTCATGGATGCTCGGGGCGACGATCGCGTGGCCGACGGATCCCCAGTCCGGGCGGGCCAGCAGGGCGGCGATCGGATAGGCGAAGAACGGGATGGTCATCAGCACGAAGATGCGCTCGGCCACCTTGTACGACCCGCGGATCAGCAGCAGCCAGACGCCCAGCGCGGCGATCGGCACGGATACCTGCGCGGGGATGCCGGCGAGGTCGAGCGCGGCCCCGATGCCGACGAACTCCGAGATGCAGATGCCGACGTTCGCGATCAGCACGGAGGTCGTCGCGAAGAGGGACCAGCGCACGCCGTACTGCTCCCGGATCAGCTCGGCCAGGCCCTTGCCCGTCACCGCGCCCATCCGGGCGGCCATCTCCTGCACCACGATCAGCGAGACCGTGATGACGACCATCATCCACAGGAGGTCGTAGCCGTAGCGGGCGCCGACGGACGAGTAGGTGGCGATGCCGCCCGCGTCGTTGCCGGCGTTCGCGGCGATCAGGCCGGGCCCGAGGAACCCGATGACCGCGATCAGCCGCGCGGTGCCGCGGCTAAGCGGGCCGCGGTGCGCGCCGCGGGACCCGCCACGGAGCAGGCGATCGCGAAACGCGCGCAGCGCGGATACTCGGCCCGCCATCCATCCTCTTAGTCGGCCCCCAGCACGTCGAACCGGCGCCGCCAGCCGCGCGGCAGCACCATCTCCAGGACGTCGTCGACGCTCACGACGCCCATGATCTGGTCACGCTCGTCGACGACCGGGACGACCGTCAGGTCGTAGTCGGTCATGAGCCGGGCCACCTCCTCGAGGTCAGCCTCGGGCGACACGCGCGGAGGCAGGAACGTGGCCACGTCGGCCATCGTCGCGTCGGGCGGAACGCGCAGGAGGTCGGCGAGCGCGATCGCGCCCTTCAGACGGCGGTCGAGGTTCATGACGTAGACCCATGCGAGCGTGTCGGCGGGGGCGCGGCTGCGCTCGATGCGCTCGATCGCCTCCCGCTTCGACGCCTGCGCGTAGAGGCACACGAACTCGGGGCTCATGAGCCCGCCGGCGGTGGCCGGGTCGTACCCGGCCAGCGCCCGGACGCGCCGGCGCTGGACGGCAGGGAGCAGCCGGACGACCTCCTCCCGCCGCTCCTCGGGCAGGTCGCCCAGCAGGTCGACGGCGTCGTCGGGCTCCATCCGCTCGAGCAGCTGCGCCACCTCCTCGTCCGGCCGCTCGTCGACGAACTCGCGCCGGTGCTGGGGGTCGAGCTCCTCGAACACGTCGGCCTCGAGCTCGCCGTCGTCACCCACGGCGCGCATGATCTCGCGGCCCTCGTTATGCGACGCGGCCTCGACGAGGTCGGCCAGCTGGGCGGGGTGCAGCCGGGCCAGCTTGGGGTGGGGCACGCGCAGGCGCACGGTGGGCACGTGGCCGGTGAAGGCTTCGACGCCGGCCCAGTCGAGGAACGCGCCGGGCGGCATGTTCGTGCCGAGGCGACGCGGGACGACCCGGCGGACGATCCCGCGCAGCCCGGTATCGACGCCGACGACCCGGTACCAGCCCTCGATGCGGGCGATCTCGATCTCGTTCGCGCGCACGAGCCGGGCGCCGTCGATGTTGATCAGCTGGCGGTCGAGGACGTCCTTGCGCAGGAGCACCTCGCCGGCGCGGCGCTCGAAGCGCTGCAGGTCGATCAGATCCGAGACCATGTCGACGCGCCCGTGCGCGAACTCTGAGAGCTCGGCCGCGGGGACGAACACCTGCCGCCCGGCGACGGTGGCAAGCACGCCGGTCACCGGCGGGTAGTCCTCGCCGAGGCGCACGACCAGGTCGTCCACCTTGCCCAGCCGCCCCCCGTTCCGGTCGCGCAGGCTGCCGCCGACGATCAGCGAGAGGTGGAGCACCGTGGGCGGCGCGGTCGCGGCCATCGCGCGGAATCTAGTCCCCGCTGCCGCCGCGACGGCCGGCTGGTTAGGGTGCTCCAATGGTGGACGCCGCGGTCATCCGCGCCGCTCATCCCGAGGAGGGCGAGCGGCTGCGGGAGATCGCGGGCGGCCAAGGGCGGGCGTCTCGTTCCCGCCGCCGTGATCCAGCCCACGTCCCGAACGCCACTTTTCCGGTGAAGATGGCGCCGATGCGGCCCTTGAGGGGAGGGCCGCCCAGACGCGGAGGTGTGAGATGCGAGGCAGGGTCGGCGCCGTCCTCCTGACGGCGATCTTCTGCGTGCTCGGATCAAGCCAGGCGGCGAGCGCCGCGAATGGCCACGACGAGGAGTACGGGAAGCAGGTGTGCGAGGCCGCCAAGGTCATGTGCCAGGACCC
The DNA here is from genome assembly GCA_046732235.1 of Actinomycetota bacterium. Classification (GTDB taxonomy): domain Bacteria; phylum Actinomycetota; class Thermoleophilia; order Gaiellales; family JAICJC01; genus JAICJC01. The sequence goes on along the minus strand of JBKPMQ010000087.1, from coordinate 825 downwards.
GTACAGGACGTTCGCCGGCCACTACATCGGCCACGACGAGCCGTCGGTCGGCTTCGAGTCGAACCGGCCGGGCTCGGGCAACGACGTCACCTACACCGTGCGGTTGCCGAAGAACCCTCCCACCCTGCCGCGGCAGGACCAGACGGGCGGCACGTGGGACTTCATGCTGCGGCCGACCTTCTGGCTCGGCATGGTGTTGTGCGACACCCAGTCGGCGCCCAACTTCACGCACAGATGCGCACCGGACTCCGACGCGAACAACAAGGTGAGCCCGAATCCGAAGTCGCCGAACTACATCGGCAAGCACCCCGGCAATGCCTTCATGGAGATCCAGTGGTACTCGCCCGGCTACGTCCCGCAGTTCGACGGGTTCGGCTGCACCGCGACGCAGTACTGCGCGGCGCTCACGATCGACAGCTTCTCGGCCAACCAGAACACCGGCCAGACGAACAACGCCGACTGCGACAACTTCCCGCTCGCCGGCATCGAGCCGGTGAACTGGGCGTACGTCACCCACAGCGGCAAGTCGCAGGCGCCGGCAAACCCGCTCTCGACGTCGCGCGACCTGCTCGACGACGGGGTTGCGAAGGCGCTCAACCCGGATCCGTCGGTCGACCTGATGATGAACCCGGGCGACACCATCCGGGTGCATATCCACGACACGCCTGCCGGCGTCCGCGTGGATATGACGGACGTCACGACCGGCCAGCACGGCTCGATGACGGCGAGCAAGCGCAACGGCTTCGGGCAGATCCTGTTCCAGCCGAACTCGGCCAAGTGCCACGAGCGGCCGTACGCGTTCCACCCGATGTACGACACGGCCGT
>JBKPMQ010000086.1:0-7454 GCA_046732235.1 Actinomycetota bacterium | reverse complement strand
GCACTAGGTCGGCGCGCTCTTCCAACGTCAGGTCGCGAACGAGCGTGCGCAAACCGCTCGCGCCCCCACTCGGCGACTTGGGGGGCGCAGTGAAGCGCCCCGGGTTTAGTGGAGGCTCGGTTTGGTGGTTTCCATGATTCGTCCGCGGTCGGCCGGCGCGCCCTGTGGTAGCGATGAGCCGCCTGCGCGATTACACGCGGATCAAGGCCGAGTTCTTCACGGGCACCCAGCCCGCGTCGACCGCCATCGGCGTCACCGCACTCGCACGACCCCAGATGATGGTCGAGGCCGAAGCGTTCGCGGTTCTCTGACGCACCGTACCGAGCCGACCTCCGCCCGCGATCGCGCCGACGACCGCAGTGGGTGGCCGGCCGGCAGCGCCGCGCCGGGTGCTCGTTCAGCTGTCCTTGCGGGGGCTGGGTGAGAGCAGGTAGAGCTCGGCGCCGATCTGCTCGACTTCGTAGCTACGCGCCCGAGTCCGCGGATCCGCCAGCGCCTGTCCCGTCGTCACGTCGAATTCCCAGCCGTGCCACGAGCAGCGCACGATCCGCCCCGCCCGCTCGTAGCGCACCCCGCCCTGGTCGTCGACCGCGGTCGTGCCTGTGAGCGGCCCCGCGCAGAGCGACCCGCCGCGGTGGGGGCACCGGTCGTGCAGCGCGTAGAACGAACCGTCCACGTTGTAGATGCCTATACGGCGATCACCCGCGTGGACGAGCCGGCACCCGCCTGGCGGCAGCTCGTCGACTCGGCATAGCCGCACACGCGTAGTCTCATCCCGGGTGCTCATGCGCTCGCCGGCTCCGGCGCGCACCGGCGCGCCAGCCCATACACATCACGGGCGTTCTCTCCCATGACGCGGGCTCGCCACTCGCGAGGGAGATGGATCATCTCGGGATTGTCGAAGTCCCAATGCGGATAGTCCGTGGCGAAGAGCAGCGTCCGTTCCCCGTCGATGGCATCGAGCATCGCCCGCAGATGTCGGCGATCAGGCGGGTCCTCCAGAGGCTGCGTCGTCAGCCGGATATGGTCGCGCGCGTATTCGCTGGGTAGCCGCTGCAGCCAGGGGGTCTCTTTGCGAAGTGCCCGGTAATCGGCGTCAAGCCGCCACAGGAGCGCAGGCAGCCACGCCACGCCTGCCTCGATCAACACGAAGTGCATCTGCGGCCACCGCTCGAAGACGCCGTGGCAGATCATGCTCGCCACGTGTCCCATGCCGGTCTCGCAGAGCAGGGCGTGCGTCTCGTAGAAGAACGTCGGCGGGCCGCAGCCGGTCGGGTTTGCGTTGATCCCTCCCTGCCCACCCAGGTGGGCCGCCAGCGGCAACCCCACCTCCGCCGCAGCGTCCCAGATCGGCCAGTAGAAGGGATCGCCGTACGGTCGCTGCGAGCCGGTCGACACCAGCACCTGCACGAATCCGGGATGATCGCCGAGTCGACGAATTTCGGCCGCCGCTCCCGCAGGGTCCTGCGGCGCGACGACCAGCGACGCCCGCAGCCGGGCGTCGCCCAACGAGAGCCACCGGTCCACCGTCCAGTCGTTGGACGCACGAGCGAACGCCGAGGCGAGTGCGGGGTTGGCGAGCGTCGAGACCTCGATCGCCTCGTCGCCGGTGAGGATTGCATACTCGAGGTCGTAGCGATCGAGGAGCTGCTCGCACATCAGCTCGTAGCTCGACCCGGGCGTCGAGCCGTCGTCGGGAATCGCATCCCGGCGCGTGAACCCTTCCGGGTGAAGCCACGGCCGATGCGCGTGCGGAAACGAATCGCGCCCTCCCGGCAGCTCCCCCCGGTCGAGGCAATCGCGATGATAGGAGTCGAGATAGGGCCGCAGCTCGCGGGCCGATTTCCACGCGTTGTGCACGTCGCAGTCGATCACGTCCGATTCCCTCCCACGTCGACCATCATCCGGTCCCGCCCACCGATCCGCCGGCTCAACGTGGTCGCCGCCGCGACACATGGCAGCGCGACCTCCGACAGGCGCGCCGTCGTCAGACGGAAGTCCGGGCCTGACAGGCTGAGCGCGGCGATGCAGCCCGAGGTGCCGAAGACCGGCGCGGCGACCCCGTTCAGCGCCGTTTCACACTCGCCGATCGACGAGGCCCAGCCGGTTTCGCGAATGCGCTCCAGCTCCAGCTCCAACGTGCTTCTGTCGGTGATCGTCTCGGGCGTTCGCGGTCGCAGCCCCCCCTCCGGCAGGCGCGCCGCGCCGAAGGCGAGCAGGACTTTCCCGTCCGAGCATGCATGTACCGGGGTGCGACGCCCGACCCACGTGTTCGCGCTGATGACATGCCGCGACACTCCCTCGGCGACGTCCACGGCCTCGTCGCCGGCCGCCACCGAAAGCACCGCGGTCTCGCCGGTCCGCTCGGCGAGATCCGACAGGATCGGCGCGGCCACGGCTGCGAGGGTGCCGCCGGAGGAGAGAAGTCCGAGCCGCAGCAGCTCCGGACCGAGCACGAAGCCATCCTGTTGCGGAGATCGCTCGAGGAAACCGGCGCCGATCAGCGTGGCGGCGAGGCGAGAGGCGGTGCTCTTGTGAACGTCCAGCAGTCGGACGAACTCCGATACGGTGATGACCTCGCGCTCGCGCCGGAACGCGGCCAGCATTCGAACGGCTCGCTCGGCGCTGTGAACGCGTGCGTCGGATTTGCCGTCGTCTCGCATGGCGCAACGGAGTTGAGAATAGCGCATACGAGACGGGCCCGTCAACGGGTCGCCGCGGCGTCTTCTGCTAGGCGAACCAGATGGTACGAAAGCCGTGGCCATAGGAGTCCAGGTTGAGGGTGCCCTTGCTCGGCCGGAACCCCTGGACCTTCGAGCTGTAGCTGTCGACGCGGTTGTTGAAGAACGGGATGATGTATCCGCCCTCGTCGTACTCGATCATCTGCATCTCGTGGATGATCTCGCACCGCTTCGCCTGGTCTACCTCGGCCTTGGCCTGCTGATAGAGATTCGTGTACTTGGATCCGGGACCCGACTTCGGCGGCCAATGGCACTCGTTGTAGGGGGACGTCGGCAGACTGCCGTTCGCCACCTGCGGCAGATAGTTATAGGTACCCCAGAAGTCGACAGAGAACGGCAGTTTCAGGTACTGGTCGCCGTAGTAGTTCGGGTCGACTTTCACGTTCACCGTCACTCCGGCCGCCTTGGCCTGGGTCGCGAACACGTTCGCCGTGTCGACCATCCCGGCTGCGCCGGGGGTCGTATGGAGGTCGACCTTCATCCCGGCCATCCCCGCCGACGCCAGGAGCGACTTCGCCTTTGCGATGTCCTGCTCTCGCTGCGGCAGGTCGCTGTCAAAGCAGGGATCGAACGGCGAGTACAGGTCGTTTGCGACTCGCCCGTGGCCTGACAGCACCTGCCCGAGCAGAGCAGGGCGGTCGGCGATAAGGCGAAACGCCTGGCGGACACGGTTGTCGGTGAACGGCGGCAGGTCGATGGCCATGCAGAGCGGCAGCCAGCCGCCGCCTGGCGATTCCAGGATGGACAGCCCGCCGTTTGCCTTGGCCGCCTCGATCTGGGCGAAGGGGATGTCCGTCATGGCGTCGATCTGCCCCGACAGGAGCGCGTTCACCTGCGCCGTCGGATCGCTGAAGTCGATCACGGTCACCTGCTCGAAGTAGGGCTGTCCGCTGTGCCAGTAGTTGGGATTGCGGACGTGCACGCTCTGCGCACCGGGCGTGAAGCTCTGCACCTTGAAGGGCCCCGTGCCCACGTACCTCAGCGGCCCCGTGCGTGAATAGCCGACCGGGACGATGCCGTTGTAGAACTGGCCAAGCTGGTCGCCGATGGTGGAATCCGGCCCCTTCAACGGCAGGCGCACGGTGCGTTTATCCATCTTGTGGATCGTCTTGGGGTCGACGGAAGACAGCCCGGCGGCGCCGAACAATCCCAACTTCGGCGTCAGGATGCGCTGGAGCGAATAGATCACGTCGTCTGCCGTGAGCGGCTTGCCGTTGTGGAACTCGATGCCGTCGCGAAGCCGGATCGTCCACTGGTCCGCCTTTTCGGCCGTGACCTCCTCTGCCAGGCCGTCGGTGGTGAGCTTGTAGTCCTCGTCGTAGACGAGCAGCGTCTCCCACCCCGCCACGAGCCGCGCCTGGTCAGGCTTGGTGACGATGGTCTGGCCGTCGATGATGTCGCTCGACCCACCGCCCGTGACGCCCAGACGGAAGTGGCCGCCCCGCTTCGGCGACGCCGCCGTGGAGGCCGGGGTCGATGCGGCTGACCCCGACGAGCCGCAGCCGGCCAGGGTTCCTGCGAGCACGAGGCTGCCTGCGCCGGCCAGGAACCCGCGCCGTGAGTACGCACCGGAACCCCGCGTTCGGATGGGGTATGGATTCTGCGCCATCAGCAATCCCTTTCGTCGGAACTTTCCGATGCGTGAACGGGGGAAGACGCCTCGCCTGCCCCGTGCGCCGTCAGGCCGCCTCCTCGCCGAGCGTCCCCCAGCCCAACCGTTCACGAATCTCACCGGCTGCCGTGTGGCAGAGCACGGCGATGCGTGGCAGGCGCTCGACCTGCACCCGGTAGTCGGGTCCAGAAACGGAGAGCGCCGCGATGCACCGGCCGGCCGTGTCGAGGATCGGAACGGCGACGCCATTCAAGCCGTCCTCTGCCTCGCTTCGGGCGCAGGAGTAGCCGGCGGAGCGTACGCGTTCGAGTTCATCTTCCAGCCGCGCGCGGTCTGTGATCGTGCAGCACGCGATCCGTTTGAGCGGGGCGTCGGACGGAAGTCGGCCGGCGCCCAAGGCAAGGAAGAGCTTGCCGTCGGAGGTCGCGTGGAGCGGTGTCCTCCGACCCACCCAGCTTCCCGCCGCCACGAGACGGCGGGCGGCAACCTGGGCGACGTCGATTGCCTCCTCTCCGGCCGGCACCGAGATGAACGCCGTTTCCCCGGTGTCCTCAGCCAGCTGCTCCAGCACCGGCCGCGCCACCTCAACCCAACCGTGGCCCTGCAGCGCGAGCACGCCCAGGCGGACGATCTGCACTCCTAGGCGAAACGCCCCGCGGTCGTCGGCGCGGGACAGGAATCCCGCCGCCTCGAGAGTCGCAGCCAGTCGGGACGCCGTGCTCTTGTGTACGCCAAGCGCGCGAGCGAAATCGGACACGCGCAACGTCTCACCCTCGTGGGAGAAGAGTGCGAGTGCGGCGAGGGCACGCGCTGTTCCACCGTCGGGGTTCCGATTTTCGCAACTCTGTTGCACTGGGCGAGGCTAACACCCCGCTACGCACGACGCAAGAGCGCCGAGGGCCGCTCGTCTGACCCCGACAGCGCGACCTTGTGCAAACGACTGTCCGGGTGACGGCCCTCCCCGATCTGCACACGAATCACCGGTTCGACCGCCGCCGAACCGGGTACCCCTCGATCGCAGGTGAGATCGCGAGGTGCCGCCGGGCCGGCCGCTCGCATTGCCGGGTGACCATGGACAACCTCCTCTCACGCATCGATCGGCGCATCGGGGACAGCGTCGCCCGCGCGGTGCGCCGTCACCACGTGCGCCGGCTGCGCCGCCTGGGAAGCGCGGCGCTCCGCGCACCTGGCGGTGGCTGGGCCGAGGATGCGCCTCCGCCGCGGGACGGCAATGCCTTCGATGTCCTCATCGACGGGGAGGCGGCGCTTCCGGCGATGGTCGAGGCGATCCGTGCCGCCCGGTCGCACGTGCACCTCACCGGGTGGTTCATGTCCCCCGACTTCGTACTGGCCGAGGAGGGCGGCCCCGTGGTCGTCCGCGACCTCCTGGGTGAGGCCGTCGCGCGCGCCGACGTCCGCGTGCTCCTGTGGGCCGGGGCGCCGCTGCCGGTTTTCCGGCCGTCGCGGCGGCAGGTGCGTGAGGTTCGCGCCAGGCTGCTCGAGGCAGGGCCGATCCGGTGCGCGCTCGACGCGCACGAGCGGCCGCTGCACTGCCACCACGAGAAGACCATTGTGATCGACGACACGGTCGCGTTCGTGGGCGGCATCGACCTCACGTCCTTCGCGGGCGACCGGCGCGACTCGCCCTCGCACCCGGCCCGTGCGGCACTCGGGTGGCACGACGCGGCCGTCCGCATTCGGGGGCCGCTCGTCGCCGACGTCGCCGAGCACTTCCGCCTGCGGTGGCAGTCCGTCACGGGAGAGGGCCTTCCGCACCCCGAGCCGGCGCCGGCGGCGGGGTCGGTCACGGCGCAGCTTGTGCGGACCTGCCCGGAGCGCACGTACCCGCCGCTCCCGCGGGGATCCTTCGGCATCCTCGAGTCGTACATCCGGGCATTGCGGTCGGCGCAGCGGTTCGTCTACCTGGAGAGCCAGTACCTGTGGTCGCCCGAGATCGTGGCCGTCCTCGCAGCCAGGCTGCGTCGGCCGCCGCGGGACGACTTCCGGGTGCTCGTGGTGCTGCCCGCGCGGCCGATGGGCGGCGGCGACGACACACGCGGCGCCCTGGCAGAGCTGGTCGACGCCGACGACGGTAACGGCCGGATCCTCGCCTGCTGTATCCGCGCCCGTGCGGGCCAGGCGTCCGACGCGATCTACGTCCACGCGAAGATCGGCATCGTCGACGACCGCTGGCTCACAGTCGGATCGGCGAACCTCAACGACCACTCGCTCTTCAACGACACCGAGGTGAACGTCGTCGCCCACGACGCCGATCTGACCCGCAGGACACGCATCAGGCTGTGGGCCGAACACCTCGAACGGCCGATGGAGGACGTCGCCGGCGACCCGGCGGAGGTGTTCGACACGCTCTGGCGGCCGATCGCCGACGAGCAGCTCCGCCGGCAGCGGAAGGGGCTCCCGCCCACCCACCGCCTCGCCCAGCTCGACCACGTCTCCCGCCGCTCCGCTCGCCTGCTGGGACCCCTGCAGGGCCTCGTGGTCGACGGCTGACACTGCTTACGCAAGCGGACTCGGCTCGTGGCCCGTCGGTGCTCAGCATGAACGCGGGCTCACCGGAGTCGTCGAAGCTGCCACGTCTGGTGTCGCCCGCCGCAGTGAGACCACGCGGTCGTGGTTCCCTGACCGACCCGGGCCTTTACTCCGCCCGCCGCAGCTCCGCGCCGAGTGCCTCCTGCCACGGAACCGGGCGCCCGTCGTGCGGCGACACCCATTGGCCGGAGTCGTCGACCGTCCAGCCGAGCGCGAGCAGCGTCCGCGCGACGGCCGCCGGGATCGCCGAAATGACCCCCGGGACGTCTCCCGCGGCGGATCGTCGCTCTTCCAGCTGCTCCGCGATGCGGCGCAGCGTTTCGGCTTCCTGGCGGCTGAGCGGCGGCAGGCGTCCACCTCCTCGACGTAGCGGCGCGTAAGCCGGCGTACCGTATCGCCTGAAGCGGCGGGCAACCGCCTAGTTGTCCCGCCTACATAGGTTGTGGACGCGGCTGATGGGTGGGTGGCCGCCGAGGCTGCTGTGTGGTCTGCGTGTGTTGTAGTGGTCGAGCCAGTATGGCAGCGCGGCGGCGCGGTGCTCACTTGAGTGG
>JBKPMQ010000085.1:0-7822 GCA_046732235.1 Actinomycetota bacterium | reverse complement strand
GGACCTACGCACCCCCGCGCGCAGACCCGTTCGGCAACGTGCGGGCCGGGCTCGAGCTGCGGGCCGCGATCGATCGGCGCGGCTGGGAGATGACATGGCAAATGGCGCTGCCCGACGGCGGTGAGGCGCTCGGCTGGGATGTCGAGATCACCGCCCAGCTCGAGTTCGTCAGGACCGACTGATGCGCATCCTCGCGATCAGCGGCAGCCTGCGGACCGGCTCCTATAACAGCGCGCTCCTCGCGGCCGCGGCGGGGTGCCGATCCGAGGTCGAGGTCGTCGTCCGGCGAGGCCTCGACCGGATTCCCGCCTTCAACGAAGACCTCGAGGCTGTGCCGTCGATGGTCACGTCCCTGCGGCTCGCGATCGCGCGATCAGATGCCCTCCTGATCGCGACGCCCGAATACAACGGGTCGATCCCGGGCGTCCTGAAGAACGCCCTCGACTGGGTGTCGCGGCCGTACCTCGAGAACGTCCTTCGAGGCAAGCCCGTCGGTGTCATCGGCGCCAGCCAGGGCACGTTCGGCGCGCTCTGGGCACAGGCAGATCTGCGCAGGATTCTGAAGACGATCGGCGCGGACGTCGCCGATCGTGAGCTGCCCGTCGCCCGCGCACAGGACCTGGTCACCGCCGAAGGGCGGGTGAGTGATCCCGACCTTGCGTGCGCCCTGTGCGTGACCATCCACGACCTGGTGTCTCAGGCGGCGCGGCGCGCCGCCTGAGACATCTCCGGTCACACGTACGTGAAGGGGTGGTAGAAGGCGTCGAGGGACCGCTCCTTGGCGACGGGGAACTCCATCACTTCCTCTGTCGTGTGGACGCAGAGCACCACGCTCGTGCGGTCGTCGGCGGCACTCCAGTAGAGCGTGACGTCCATGCCGGCGCTCACGCGGTGGGCGAGCTCCCGCCGGCGTCCTGCCCCGGATGGGCTATCCATGACGGTGCTCGCTGGTCGGCAGCTTCGCGCCGAGCACGTCGACGTGCTGGATCTCCGGCGACCCGGCGAGCAGGTCGTCGGCGCTCGCGGCGAGCGCTGCGGCAACGGGCCCGGCGAGGTGGGAGCTGCGCCCGCCCTCGTCGGGAAACACGTCGACGATGGCGAACGACGATCCTCCCAGCTTGGTCGCGAACCAGGCGACGGTCTCGGGCTCGTCCTCGACGAGCGGGACGGCCTCACGCAGGAACGTGGCGAGCGCGTCCTCCTTTCCGGGGCGCGCGTCGAGGAGAACGATCAGGCCTTTGGTCACCATTGTGAGCTCCTCTCGGTCGTTTCCCCGAGACTCGCATCGGGCGCTGTGCCCGACCTGTCTGGCGGCTTAGCGCAGCGATGGCTCGCGGTGCTCGCTGCGATCCTGCACCAGCCCGAGAATCCGCGTTCGCCCCGCGACCTCGAGCGCATGCAGGGAGATCTCGGTCGGAAGGAAGGTGCCGAGCTTCGTTCGGCAGGTGAGCGTGATCGTCGACGCCCGTCCGTTTCGAAGCACCCGCCGGAGGAGCTCACTCAGCTCGGCAAGCTCTGCAGGATGGACTTGCGCGACGGGCATGCCGGTCAGCTCCGCTCTCGTGTAACCGAGCAGCCGGCACCCAGCGTCGTTGGCGGCCAGGATCCGGTCGTGCTCCGGGTCCATGACGAACGCCGGCTCGTCGGCGTGCTCGAACATGGTGCCGGTCAGGAGATCGGGCTCCATGGGCAGAGGGGTCACCCGGCCCCCGACACGGCCGCCGTCGTTGCCGCGGGACGCGATGCGAGCTCGGAGCAGTTCAGCCGCCGGCACATGAGCCTCCGCCGGGCCGGTGAGATGCTCGAGAGCAGCGCACGGCGCACGAGGTCGTAGCGGAAGCGGAATCGCACGCCGTCGACGCGCAGGATCCGCTGTTCGCAGAGGCGCTCGAACTCCTCGATGAGCCTGCCCGCCTCAGCACCGAGCACTTCGGCGAGCGGTTCGGGCTCGAAGGGTTGGTGAAGCATCGACGCGGCGGTGAGGAGACGGAACGCCCACTCACCCTCGGCCCGGCACTGCGCGATCAACGCCCCCGTGAGGGTCTCGGATCGCTCCGGTCCCCGGTCGTTCGCGAGCGCCTCTGCGACGAACAGCGGATTCCCGCCGGTCGTCTCGTGCAGGCCGTCGATTCCCAGCGGAGCAAGATCCGCAGCGGCCAGCGGCTCCAGCCGGATCGCCCGGTCGACCGCGAGCCCGGCCAGACGCCGGCCCGGGAACATCTCCCCAGGCGGCGCCGTGGCCACGACGACGAAGGGGAGCGACATGCCTCTTCTCCGCAGGTATCCAAGGGCGGCGAGCGTCTCCGCGTCGGCGAGGTGCACGTCATCGAGGAGCAGGACGAGCGGGCCGTGCTCCGCGACGGTGGCGACGACCGCCTCCAGCGCCTCGACTTCGCCGAACCGCTGCGTGTCGCCAAGCCCGAGCTCGGGCAGGATCCCGCCGAGGGGCGCGAGGCGTGCGCGGTCGAGGGCGACATCCGCGAGCGCCATGCGCAAAGCGGACGCGAGCGGCACGTAGGGGAGGTTCCCTTCCAGCACCGAGCAGCCTGCTCGGCCCACCCGCACCCCGGCCATCTCCGCCTGCAGCTCGTCGAGCATCCGGGTCTTGCCGATCCCCGCATCGCCGATGATCTGCACGAGCGTGACGTCACCCTCGAGTCCCTCTTCGACGGCCTCCGCGAGCGCGTCGAGCTCCCTCGTGCGCCCGAGTAGTCTCATCTGACCTGCATCGTCGACGGTCGTCCGCGTCGCCCGGATCGGCCGTGGGAGCAGCGCTCGGGCATCCTCGCGGCGGATGATCGCCGCCTCCGTCGCTCGCGTATCCGGCCCGGGTTCGAGCCCGAGTTCGTCGTCAAGCCTCGCCCGAAACCGGCCGTATCGACCGAGCGCCTCCTGCGAGCGGCCGAGGGCGTGGAGGACCAGCATCGCCGTCCGTTGCGCTCGCTCGCTGAACGGGTCGAGCCGGGCGGCGGACTCGGCGTGGGTGAGGGCGGCGGCGAAGTCTCGCTCCGCGAGGGCGGCGTCGGCCGCGTCGAGGTGCGCGCCGAGGATACGGCCCTGGTAGGTATCGCGGAGGTCGAGGGCCCATGTGGCGTACGGCTCGTCCTCGAGGATCTCGCCACGGACGAGACCCAGGGCTGTCTCGAGCGAAGCCCGAGCGACGCCGGTTGGCTCGTGGGCGGAGTTTTGCAGGAGCGCATCGAACCGATCGAGGTCGAGTGAGACGAGCTCGGGCGCGAACCGGTACGCCTCGGGCTCCGTGACGACCAGCCGGCGCGCTCGTTCGCGGTCGGGCGTCAGGTGACGGCGCAGCATCGACACGAACGTTTGCAGCGACCCAGATACGTTGTCCGGTTTCTCTTGTCCCCAGATGAGCTCCGCGAGCCGATCCGTGGGGACGCGATGGCCTCGAGCCGCCAACAGGATCTCGAGCACCTGTTTCGGCCTCGCCCCCCCGAGATCGCGGGGCCCCAGGATGCGCTCGCCGTCTTCGATTGCAAGCGGTCCGAAGAGCCGGATGATCGGCGCGGTGTCACGAGTCCCGACGGTAGGCAGCGAGACCTCGGGAGACGGAACGGGCGACGGCACAGATGCAAGTCCACCGCTTCGGCGATTCGTTACACGGGCCTGACCTTCCCGTCGCGCACCGAGGCGCTCAGGTGACGCTCAGTTCCGGCTGACCGGGCCCACCTAGCGTCGGGCCATCGGAAACCCGGCGTCTGCCGGAACGGAAAGGAGCATCGCAATGAAGGTGTTGTCACGGCGGACGCTGCTCGGCGCAGCGGCCGTCCTCATCGCCGTCGCCGCTGCTGTCGGCGTGCGGGCTGCCGGCGGATCGGAGAGGGCCGCCGCCGCGGTCGGAGGTCCGGGCCTCGGTCAGCTGAGCGGGCTTCTGCCGCGCAACCACCTCACCGAGGAGAGCGCGATCCAGGTGAACCTGAGCAAGGAGACCGCGCGCCTCCCGCTGTACAAGGGTCGGGCCGACGGGCAGACGGTGTGGTACGTGCTGCTCGACGCGTCGGACCCCGGTATCGCGCACGACCTCGGAGTCAACTACGCGCCGAAGCTCGGAAACATCGGGGTCGGCTGCCCGCAATGCGTGCAGACGGTCACGCTCGACGCTCCGACGCCCGACCAGAACAGGTTCGGGCAGGCGGTGGTCAACTTCCAGGGGGCGCCGGACTTCAGCCCGACTCGGATCGCCACGCCTGGCCCGGGCGGCTTCCCGCTGGCCGAGTTCCAGCCCGGCGCTGTCGCGCGCCCAGGCTACAGCCCCTTCATCCGGATCGCCGGATCGCCGGCGGTGTACAGCGCGCCGATCGTTGCCACTGGCGACGAGCCCTTCGACGTCGTCCACCACACCAACACCGGTGACCGTGTCCTCGGCATCCACATCGCCCGGAAGTCCGCTCCCGGCCGCTATGCCGAGTCATGGGTCGACCTCCTGTTCGTCAAGGGGTTCGACGCCGGCCAGCCGATCGTCTACATCTCGACCGACGCCGGCCAGCCGCTGAGCGCAGTCCTCGAGCGCTCGACGTACGTTCCGGCGCTCGACAAGGCGGCATACAACGGCGGTGACGACTTCCTCGGCTCAGCCCGCGAGCGCCTTTTCGGGTTCGTGAACGGCCAGACCGGCTCGAAGAACCCCGAGTCGCAAGGGTTCGTCCACCTCGTGAAGGACGGGCACGCGTCCGAGGACGCGAGTGCGGGGAACACGGCGCTGATCAACGCGCTGCGCCACGGCGGCGATCTGCTGAACGTCTTCGGCGACTTCCCGACGTTCAAGGACCCACGCCACGCACAGGCGTACAGCCCCCTCTGGGACGCGCAGCTCGGCCTCTGGACGCCGAAAGCCGTTCGGAAGGGGCTGAACCGGCGCCAGATCGACGAGGTACGCGTCTTCAACCTCGCGGCGACGCGTCCTGACTTGCTCACCGGCATCGACCCGGCCACGGGCAAGCCCGCCCCCTACGGTTCGGTGGGCGTGGATATCAACTGCGCCGTGATCGGCTTCACGGCCAAGGCACCCACGGCCAACCTCGCGCAGCCGGTTCCCGGCTCGCAGTTCCCGCCCCGCTAGGAGGATGGAGACGGCGGGCTCGGGTTCCTCGGGCCCGCCGTCTTCCGGACGAGGAGCTCCATGACCACTCAGACGGTTCAGATTCTCGCCCTCCCGCGAAGCCTCTGGCGCGGCGGCCACGGCGGATGGCGTCCCCCCGCGCCACCGAGGGCGCGGGTGCGCGTCGCCTTGGAGAACGTCCTCACCGCTCTCGACGCCAACCCAGTGTTCCACGCGGCCCCCGTTGCCGCGAACGACCATGGCCGCGGCGCCTGAGACGCTCACCGTGGGATCGAAAGGAGACACCGTGACAGAGACCGATACCCCCGCCGTTCGCGGATTGTTCGAGGCGCATCTGCCCGTCTCCGACCTCGTCCGGGCGACCACGTTCTACAGCGACGTCGTGGGGCTCGAGCTGGCCTACGAGCTGCCCGATCGCGGGGCAGCGTTTCTGTGGACAGGCGACGCCGGCGGCTCGATGGTCGGCCTGTGGACACTCGGGAGCGCGCCGATGGGCATGCGGCTGCATGTCGCCTTCGCGGTCGATCTCGAGGAGTTGCAGCGCGCGCCGGCGGCCCTGGCTGCCGCGGGCGTCCCGCCGCTCTCGTTCTTCGGAGAGCCTGCCTCCGAGCCGAGCGTGATCGGATGGATGCCGGCCGCTGCTGTCTATTTCCAGGACCCTGACGGCCACATGCTCGAGTATCTGGCGATGCTCGACGAACCGCCCCGCCCGGAGACCGGCATCACGACCTGGTCAGGCTGGGTGGCGTGCAATGCTGCCCGGAAGACCTGATCGGTCGAAGACTCGCGCCGAAGAGGCATGGGCTCGACCCATGGCCGCTGCTCAAGCGCTTGGCCGCGGGCGGTGTTCGTCGGGTTCTCCTTCGGCAAGTTCTTCCGCCACCAGGCCCCAGCAGACGGCGTATCGAGCGCTGCGCCGCGCTGCGGGGAGCTGTTCGCGACGGTCGCTGCACCGACCAGGGTGAGGGTCACGGCGGCGATCCGCGCGGCCGTCGCCACCGCGGGCCGGCCGGGGAGGCCGGCCCGCTCCCGTGCCCGCTGGGTCGATTTGAGCCGCCACGCGTACGTGCCGGCCGCCGCCACCACGGCGACCCACCCATCGTGCGGCGTACGACGTCGCAAACCAGGAGATGTGCGAGTCGAAGACGTTGACCGCGCCGCTCGCGCCGAGCACGTGCACCTGGACGCCCTGCCATGACAGCAGACCGGCAAGGGTGACCACGAACGAAGGGACGCCGACGATCGCGAGCCACGCGCCCTGGAAGGCGCCGATCGCGGCGCCGGCGGCGCCGGCCGCGATGATGGCGGCCCACCATGGCCAGCCATGGTGCACCATGAGGACGCCGAGCACGGCCGACGTGACTCCGGCGACAGAGCCGATGGACAGGTCCATCTCGCCGAGCAGGAGCACGAAGACGAGCCCGATCGCGATCGTGCCGATGACGGCGATCTGGAGCACCAGGTTGGGTGAGGTTGCGGGCGGTGAGGAAATGGCTGTTTTGGAGTTCGAAGAAGATCCAGATGGCGGCCAGGGCCAGGACGACCGGGAGCTCGGGCACCGAGCTGACCCGGCGCGGATCGAGCCGCCCCAGCCAGTGTCCGAACCCGCATGCTGTGGCCCCGTCCAGGGTCGGTGTTTCAGGCAGCGTGGTCATCGAGCATCACCCCTTCTGCGGCGCCGGTGATGGCCGAGACGACCTCGTCCGGGGTCGTCGAACGCCGGTCCAGGTCTGCTGCGACGTGGCCCAGGCGAAGGACGACGATCCGGTCGGCAACCGCGAATACGTTGTCGAGCGAGTGTGAGATCAGGAGCACGGCGAGCCCTCCTGCTCTTAGCGTCAGGATCAGGTTGTTCACCTGGCGCGTCTGGGCGACCCCGAGCGCGGCGGTCGGCTCGTCCAGCATGACGAGCCTGGAGTGCCACATCGCTGCACGGGCGATCGCCACCGCCTGTCGCTGGCCGCCCGACATGGCCCCGACGGCCGTGCGGACGTCGCCGATGGTGGTGACGTGGAGGCTCACCAGACTGTTTCGTGCCGCGAGCTCCATGTCAATCTCGGACAGGGGTTCGAGCACGTGCGGAACGATCGGGCGGTGCGTTCGCGTCCGAGGAACAGGTTCGCGACGACGTCGAGGTTGTCGGCGAGCGCGAGGTCTTGATAGACGGTCTCGATGCCGACGTTCGACGCCTCGCCTGGGGACTCGAACGCCGCAGGGGCCCCCGCGAACATGATCTCACCGGCGTCGGGCCGATGGACGCCGGCGACCGTCTTGACCAGCGTCGACTTGCCGGCGCCATTGTCCCCGACGAAGGCGACAACCTCCCCCGCGTACATCCGCACGGGCCAGGTCACACGACGCACGTTGCCCCGATCGGCGAGCCCGAGAAGATGACAGCCACCCGCCTGTCCGAGCGCACCGGAGGTGCATGATGGCGACCATTCCCGATACTGATCGTGCGGCACGTGGGCACATCGTCGACTGCACCAGATGCGCCAGGGGCAACGTCGACGGCGCCTGGCTCGCCGAGAGCGATGCGGTGCGCGGGCTCCGCACCTACGATCAGCCCGAGCCGCCGCGATTCGCATCGACGGTCTGTCCGCACTGCCTTGCGTATCTCGGCGTCCGGCCCGCCGCCGTCCGCGGACCTGTTACCGCATCGGGTGACTGAACTGAAGCATCCGCTCCTCGGCGATCTCTCGCATCGCTTGCCGGGCGGCGCCGAGATAGGAGCGGGGGTCG
>JBKPMQ010000084.1:0-8701 GCA_046732235.1 Actinomycetota bacterium | reverse complement strand
GCGTCGAGGCGGGCGGGCACGTCCAGGGCGAGACGCCGCTGCTCGACCTGGTCGCCGGGCTGCGCGGCGGCGTGCCGGTGATCGCGGCGGGCGGGATCGCCGACGCGGACGGGCTGCGCCGGGCGCTGGCAGCCGGCGCGGAGGGAGTCGTGATGGGCACGCGGTTCCTGGCGACGCCGGAGGCCGACATCCATCCCGGCTACGCCGAGCACCTCGTCGCCGCGGGCCCACACGACACGGTGCTCACGTACCTCTTCGACGGCGGCTGGCCGGGCGCCGCCCATCGCGTGCTTCGAAACAGCACCTACCGGGAGTGGGAGGGGGCAGGCCACCCCGAGCCGGGCGCGCGGCCGAACGAGGGCGAGATCGTGGCCGAGACCGACGGCGCCCCGGTGGCCCGCTACTCGGCCGACGAGCCGCGCCGCTCGACGACCGGCGACATCGAGGCGATGTGCATGTACGCCGGCGGCGGCGTCGGCCGGATCACCTCCGTCGAGCCCGCCGCCGAGATCGTGGCCCGCATGGTGTCGTAGACTCGGCCTCCCACGACAAGGAGGCCGGAGATGCGACGGACGCTCATCCTGACGACGGCCGCGGCGGTGCTCGCCTCGGCGCTCACGGCGGGGGCGATGGCGATCGGCTCTGGCTCGGGCGGGATCGTCTCGCCGGTCCGGATCCACGTGGTCGAGCGCCCGGTCACCGACCGGGTGATCGACATCGGCGCGCCCGGCGACTCGCCCGGCGACCAGCTCCCGTTCGCGAACCCCATCTACGACGCCCGCAACACGCACAAGGTCGGCGCGGACCAGGGCAACTGCCTGCGCGCCAGCACGAGCCAGGGCCGGTGGGAGTGCTCGTGGACGACGTTTCTGCGCCACGGGCAGATCACGGTCGAGGGCCCGTTCCGCGATGCCTTTCCGACCACGGTCCTCGCGGTCACCGGCGGCACCGGCGCGTACCGCAACGTGCGCGGGCAGATGGTGCTGCACACCCGCAAGGACGGGAACTTCGACTTCATCTTCAAGCTCCAGCCGTAGGCGGAACCGGGGTCTGACCCCGAACGGCGGCCGTGACAGTTCCGTTGCGCGTGCGTTCGGGGTCTGACCCCACCCGGGGTTACTCCTCGGCGGTGAAGGAGATGGCCCAGGCGACGGCGGCGCCCGCGATGCCGAGCGTGAGCGCGGCATGCACGCCCGTGTGCGCGATCAGGGTGCCGCCCACGGCGGTGCCGGCGGCGATGCCGATCGTCACCGCCGTCGACATCCAGCCGAACACCTCCGCCTGCGTCCCCGGCACGGCGGCGCGCTCGAGCATGTTGTAGGCGACGGCGATGCTGGGGGCGATCGGGAGGCCGGCGATGAACATGATCACGGCCATCTCGGTGATCGAGCCGGCCAGGAGCGGCGGGACGAGCACGAGGACGAACGCGGCGCTGATGATCTGGAGCCGGCGGTTGAGCGGCCCGCTCGAGGCGGCCGCGCCGGCGACCACGCCGCCGATCAGGCTGCCGCCGGAGAACGCGGCGAGCGCGATCCCGCCGAGCGAACGGCCGCCGTGGCCCTCGGCGAAGGCCGGCATCGAGACCTCGGCAGCGCCGAACGCGACGCCGTACGCGATCCCGAGCATGAGCAGGCGGCGGATCCCCCAGGGGACGAGCGCCTGCAGCACATGGTGGTCCGAGCGGTCGTGGCTGGGATCGGGCCGGCGCGCGCGCACCGCCGGGGTCGCCGTGAAGCCGATGGTGCCGGCGGTGCAGGCGATCCCGGCCGCGACGATGCCTGCGCTGGC
Organism: Actinomycetota bacterium; assembly: GCA_046732235.1. Classification (GTDB taxonomy): domain Bacteria; phylum Actinomycetota; class Thermoleophilia; order Gaiellales; family JAICJC01; genus JAICJC01. The sequence goes on along the minus strand of JBKPMQ010000084.1, from coordinate 6,913 downwards.
GGAGATCGTGGCGGCGAGCGCCGCCACGATGAGCGGGCCGACGACGAAGATGACCTCCTGGATGGTCGCCTCGAGGGCGTACGCCGTCGTGCGCAGCTCCGGCCGCGGCAGCATCGCCGGCCACATCATCCGGATCGTCGGGCCGACGGGCGGCGCGAGCAGCCCGGCGGCGAGGGTGGCGGCGACGAGCACGCCCTCGGGGACGCGTGCATGCGCGAGCGCGAGCAACGCGGCCAGCGCCGTGCCGTAGGCGACGGCATACGTGATGACCACCGGCGCGGGCGGGCGCCGGTCGACGAGCCGCCCCCCGATGACCGCCCCGGCCCCCGACGCGACGGCGTACGTGCCCGATACGATCCCGGCCGCCGCGTAGGAGCCGCCCTCGCTGCGCACGAGCAGGACGAGTGCGAGCGCCTCATCCCCATCGGCATGCGCGCCAGGAGCCCCCACGAAACCACGCGCCGCGCCTCGCTCCCCGACAGCAGCTCGCGGTAGCTGCGGACACCCAGCGCCTGTGCGACGCTCATGCGTGCAGCGGCAGGCGGTCGGCCATGAGGCCGGCGATGTCCGAGACCGAAAGCGGATCCTCGCCGGTGAGGGCGCGGTAGTCGCCGCCAGGCACGTCGAGCTCGCCGGCGCGGAGGGCCGCGTAGGACGTGAGGCCGGCCTCGATCGCCCAGGCCTCCTTGCCCCGCGCCCGCCAGCGCTCCTCCCACCAGGCGTCGCTCGTCGGCGCATAGCGGTAGTTCTGGCCGGTGACCGCCCACGCGATCTCGGCCAGCTCGCGCATGCTGACGGACTGGGGCGTGACGATGTCGTAGACCTTGCCCTCGTGGCCCGACTGGGTCAGGGTGACCGCGACGGCGCGGGCCACCTCGGGCCGGTAGGAGAAGCTCATCCTCGCGTCGCCGCCGGGCACGGTGTTCAGGCCGTCGGCGTCGAACCAGCCCGGGATCTCGTCGGCGTACATCGAGTTGCGGATCGACGTCCAGGCGACGCCGGACCCGGCCAGCATCCGCTCCGTCTCGCCGTGCGAGCGCGCGTGCAGGAAGATCGCGTCGGGCCCCGCGTTCACGAACGAGAGGTACACGATGTGGGCGACGCCGGCGGCGGCCGCCGCCTCGATGAAGCTGCGGTGGTGCGCGATGCGCTGCTCCGGGCCCTCGTGGAGCGACACCATGAAGACGCGGTCGCCCGGCTCGAGCGCCTCGGCGAGCGACTCCGGGTCGCCGTAGTCGGCCACGGCGATCTCCGCACCGGCGATGTCGGGCGCCCGGGCGGGATCGCGCACGAGCAGGCGCTGGCGCAGGCCGCGGGCCGACAGCTCGCCGGCCACCAGGCGGCCCACGTGGCCGGTCGATCCGGTGACGACGAACATGGCGCCAGCCTATCCGCGCGGGGCGGCCCTCCGCGTCAGAGGAGCTCGGACTCGTGCTCGCGGAAGATGGCGGCGTAGTCGGTCGCGCCGGGGGCGTGGAGTGCCTCTACGAGCCGGTGGATCCGCGGCGCCATCACGAGCACGTAGCGGGCCGGCTCCGGCCGGGCGTTCCAGAAGGAGTGCGGCGTGCCGCGGGGGACGCGGACACCCGAGCCGGGGCCGGCCTCGACGACCCCGGAGCCGACGCGGAAGCCGAGCGTCCCCTCCACGACGTACCAGGCCTCGTCGTCGGCGTGGTGGACGTGGAGCGCGGCGATCGGCCGGTCGGGACCGGTGACCCCGCCCGGGTCTCCCCACTCGACCATGACGAAGTCACCGTCGGGAAGCCCGAGCGGGCCACTTGCGAGCGCGGGCGCCCTGGTCGGCTCCATGCGCCGATGCTACGCCCCAGCCGGCTCACTCTGCCGGAAAGGCCTCGCCCGTCTCGAGCAGCGTCTTCAGGTTGCACAGGATGTAGGTCCACCCGGTGACGCTCGCGGCGGTCTTCGGCGCGCCCTCGAGCCGGTCGTGCACGAGCGTGAGCCTGGACGTGCCGCCGTCGGCCGGCTCGATCTCCCACGTCACGCGGCTCTCGTCCTCGGCGGCCATCTCGTCGTCGTAGAGGCTGCGCCAGGTATGGACGAACCGCCGGGGCGGGTCGCACTCGAGGATCGTGTTGTCGCCCCACATGCGCGTCCGGTCGGGCGACCAGCTGCGGAGCGACGCGCCCACCTCGAGCGGTGTGGGGTCGATCCGGGCGCCGTGGAAGTACTTCGCGATCGTCTCCGGGTTCGTGATCGCGTCCCACACCTGTTCCGGCGTCGCGCGGATGTAGAGCTGGTAGACCTGGGTCGTGTTGGCAGTCATCGTGGTCATGCGGTGTCCTCCAGGCTGGTCTTGAGGTCGAGGAGCGCCGAAACCTCCCGTTCCCGGTACTTGTCGATCCAGCGGTCGTGGATCTGCCGGATCGGCACCGGGTTCAGGAAGTGAAGCTTCTCCCGGCCCTGCTTGCGGGAGACGACGAGCCCCGCCTGCTCCAACACCCTCAGGTGCTTCATGGCCCCGAACCGGGTCATCTCGAGCTGCGACTCGAGCTCGGTGAGCGTGCGGCCGTCACGCTCGAACAGCCGGTCGAGGAGCAGCCGGCGGGTCGGGTCTGCGAGCGCCTTGAAGACGAGATCGTCGTCCATGCGGCCATGATAGGTGACCAAAAGGTCACATGTCAAGCGGCGCCTGCCCCCACCGGTAGAACACCGACGATGGAGCCCGACCCCGTCGTCCGCGAGTTCACCCACCAGTCGGAGTCGTTCAACGTCGCGCCCGTGATGCGCTCGGCCGACACACTCGGACGCCTGATCGACCTCATCCCGGCCGCGCCCGGCGAGCGCTGGCTCGACGCGGCCTGCGGCCCCGGCCTCGTCGCCCGCGGGCTCGCGCCCCACGTCGGCGAGGTGCACGGGGTCGACATGACGCCGGCGATGGTGGAGGTCGCCCGGCGCGAGGCGGCGGCCGAGGGGATCGGCAATGCGGTCTTCTCGGTGGGCGACGCGACGGCTCTCGACTTCCCCGAAGCGGCCTTCGACGGCGCCGTCACCCGCTTCAGCCTCCATCACATCCCCGTGCCCGGCCGGGTGGTCGAGGAGCTCACCCGCGTCGTCCGTCCGGGCGGCGCCGTCGTGCTCGCCGACCACGTGGCGTCGGCCGACGCCGACGAGGCCGCCTGGCACGAGGAGATCGAGCGCCTGCGCGACCCGTCCCACTGGGCCTGCCTCACGCCGGCGCGGCTGCGCGCACTGGCCGAGCGGGCCGGGCTCGCGCTCGAGCACGAACAGGAGATCCCGATCTCGATCGACTTCGAGGAGTGGATCGCGCGCGGAAGCGGCGGGCCGGGCTCAGCCGACCTGATCGCCCGGGCGCTCGCCGACCGCGTCCCCGCGCCCGACGTCTTCCGCGTCGTCGACCGGGGCGGCGGGCGGCGTCTCGAGCTGCGTTACCGGATCTCCGTCTGGCGCCGGGGATGACGCCGGCGGCGCGTAGGCAGCGGGCGGCCGGTAGGCGTCCGTCGACTCCGCCGGCGGGATGTAGGACGGCGGCGGCACGTATGTCGTCGGCGGGGGCTCGTACTCGGGCTGGTCCGGGCGCTCGTCGTTGCCTCCGGTGACGCCCTGGCGGAACTCGCGGATGCCGCGGCCGATCGCGTTCCCGGCCTCGGGCAGGCGCTTCGGCCCGAGGAACACGAGCGCGATCACGAGCACCAGGATGACTTCGGGAATCCCGAGCTGAAACGGCATCAACCCACCCCCGGTCAGGCTAGCATCGCGGATCCGGCCGCGGACGGGCTGGTGTTAAAGGTTGGTTGCAGGGGGGTTGCCGCGCGTCGCGGGAGCCGTACCCTTGGACTGGAGGCCCCAGTTTGGACGTGTACGGGGTCGAGCGAGCACTCAAGGAGGGAAGGGCACAAATGTCGCATCGTCGACGCGCCGGCCGAGCGCTGGCGGGGATCGCGCTGCTTGCAATGGCGGCGGTCGCAGCCGCAGGCCCCGCAGGGGCAGCAACGCACAACATCACCCAGTTCACCATCAAGAGCCCCGGGAACCAGCCGGGCGACATGACGATCGGAAACGACGGCAACGTCTGGTTCGTCGACCATGCCACGAACAAGATCGGCCGGATCACGAAGACCGGCGGCATCGCGGGCTTCGCGGCCAAGGCGGGCAGCCACCCGACCAGCATCACCACGGGCTCAGACGGCGGCGTCTGGTTCACCGAGCCCGGAACCAACAGCGTCGGCCGCGCCTCGGCCGCCGGGGTCATCAGGCACATCGCCCTCCCGCCCACGATCAAGAGCGCTCGCGGCATCACGGCGGGCCCCGACGGCAGGATCTACGTGGTCGGCTACTCGTCCCACAACGTCGGCGTGATCAACCCCACCACCCACGCGGTGCGTGTCTTCGCCACCCTGCCCGTGGGCAGCGGCCCCGTGCGCATCACCTCGGGCCCTGACGGCAACCTGTGGGTGACCGAGTCGAAGAAGCACGCCGTTGCCAGGATCACCATGGCGAAGGCCGTGACCTCCGTCAACCTGCCGGTGGGCGCCGCGGCCTCGCGGATCGTCTCCGGCCCCGACGGCAACCTGTGGGTGACCGAGCCGGGCCTGAACAGGGTCGCGATCGTCTCGCCGGGTGGCGGTGCTCCGCACCAGATCAGCGTCTCCGGCAAGCCGACCGGCATCACGGCGGGCCCCGAGACGGGTACCGAGTACATGTGGGTGACCTGCCAGAGCGGCACCGGCGGTAACGCCATCGCCCGCATCCCGGTCCTTGCCCCCCGCACGGTGAAGAAGTACGCCATCCCGACGGCGAAGTCGCTTCCGAGCGGCATCACGGTCGGCGCCGACGGCAACATCTGGTTCAGCGAGACGGGCGTCAACAAGATCGGCCGCCTGGCCGACGCCCCCGGCCACACGAGCTTCGTGGCCGTCAACGACCACGGCTTCGTGCCGGCGACGCAGGGCATCCCGCTCTCGACCGGCCAGAACCACACGCCGGTCCAGGTGGAGTGGCTCTTCCGCGGCGCCGAGCACCACAGCGTGACCGACTCGACGGCGATGAACCTGTTCAATTCGGGCTCCCAGGCGCCGGGGACGAACTTCACGACCACGTTCCCGACCGCCGGCTCGTTCGCCTACGCGTCCACCGTCGGCACGGACACGATGCACGGGACGATCAAGGTGGCCCCGACGGCCGTCAAGAACGGCTCGGACATCGACGTGACCGTGGGTACGTCGATGCCGGCGGGCGTCTCCGTCGACATCTTCGTCGAGGTGCCAGGCTCGACGACGTTCGTTTCGGCGCAGAACAACTTCAGCGCCGGCACGACGTTCACCTACACCCCGTCCGCGGGCGCGGGTGTGTACAAGTTCCAGGTTCGCACGAACAAGAACGCCGCCCAGTCGGGCTTCTCGCCGACCGCGCGGGTGACCTTCTAGACGGCAGCACCGCGGCGCCGGCCGGGGAGGCCGCGCCCCGGCCGGCGGTCGCATTTTCAGCGGTAGGGCAGCTGCGTCCCGATGCCGCGCTCCCGGGCGCGCTCGAGCATCGCCCGGCCGAGGGCGATGTCGGTCGTCGAGAGGCCGCGGTGCCAGAGCAGGATGCGCTCGTCGTCCCGCTCGCGGCCGGGGCGGTCGCCGCACACGATCTGGCCGAGCTCCGCGTGCAGCCGCTCCGCCGTCATCCGGCCGGAGTCGACATGCGCCCGCAGCGCCCCCAGCGGCCCGGCGTGCGCCTGGCCCCAGTCGTCGACGACGATCTTGTCCATGACGTCGGTGAGGTCGAGCTCGACGGCGCTCACCGTGCCGTAGGGCACCACCAGCGTGCCGGGGCCGAGCCAGGCCGTGCGCAGGAGGGGCTCGGGCGCCTGGAGCCGTGACGCCTCGACGACGACGTCGGCGCCGCGCACGCACGCCTCCCAGTCGTCGACCGCCCGCACGTCTGCGGCGAGCTCGGCGTCCAGCCGCTCGGCGAGGGCGGTGCGGCTCGCCGCGGTGCGGGAATGGATTCGCACCTCCTCGATGCCGGGGAGGACATGGCAGAGCAGGCGCACGTTCCATTCCGCCGTGCCTCTGCTTCCGATGTGGCCGAGGACGCGGCTGTCCGCGCGGGCGAGGTGGCGGCCGCCGATGGCGGTGACCGCGCCCGTGCGCATCGCCGTGATCGCCGTCGCGTCGACGATCGCGATCGGGACGCCCGTGGTCGGGTCGAGCAGCAGGAGCAGGGCGAGCTCGGACGGGAGCCCGAGGCCGCCGTTGTCGACGAAGTCGCCCACCACCTTCACGCCGGCGACGCCGTCGCGCGGCAGCGACCCGCGCAGGACGTTGAAGTGGCCCTCGGCGCCGGCGCCGGGAAAGAGGTGGACGCGCGGCTCGAGCACGGCGTCGCCCCGCCCCTGCGCGGCCAGCACGGCGGCCACCGGGTCGAGGATCGCGTCGCCGGCCATCTCCAGCCGGTCGACGTCGGCGCCGCTCAGGTAGGTCAGCTCGATTCCTGCCACCGCACCGCCTCGCGCACCCGCTCCCTCAGCCGCCCCGACGCCACCAGCTCGCGCGCGACGCGCTCGACCTCCGGGCCGAGCGGGCGGTCATCGTCGAGGGGCTCCACGAGCTCGCGCACGCAGGCGTGGGCGGCGGCCGTGCCCCGGCCCAGCCGGTCGGGTGCTGCCAGGTCGACGGCCAGCGCCGCGCAGACGAGCTCGACCGCGACCACGCGCTCGAGCAGGCCGAGCTGCGTCTCCAGGCGGAACGCAGCGGCAGCGGCGTTCGTCGAGTCGTCCTCGACGCCGTCGGCGCCGGAGCGCGGGTCGGCCGCCAGCGGCGCGGCCAGGTGGCGGATGTCGACCGTGAGCGACTGCGCGGTCTTGAGCAGCGGCGCCACGCCGGAGCGGCCCTCGCCGGCGCGGCTCAGGTTCGCCGGCAGGCCGCTCAGCCCCGCGTTCGCGAGC
>JBKPMQ010000083.1:0-4360 GCA_046732235.1 Actinomycetota bacterium | reverse complement strand
CCTCGGCGCTGGGCGCGTTCGGGCTCGCGTTCACGACGTACACGATCACGCTCGGGGCGACCCGGGCGCTGTGCCAGGAGCCGCTGACCGTCCGGTACAGCGCCACGCCGGTGCGGGAGTGGCGCACGGGGGTGGCCGCGGCGACCGGGGTCGCGCTCGTCCTCGGCGTCGCCGCCGGAATCGCCTGCATCGGGGCCGCGTTCCTGTTCGCGGGCACGCTGCGCACCTCGCTGCTCGTGCTTGGCGTCGGGATGCCGGGCCTGATCGTCCAGGACGCCTGGCGCAGCGCCTTCTTCAGCCGGCTGCGGGGACGGACGGCGTTCGGGAACGACCTCGTGTGGGCGATGGCGCAGGTCGTCCTGGTGGCCGCCGTCCTCGTGGTCGGTACGCGCTCGGTGCCGGCATTCATCGCCGCCTGGGCCGCCGCCGCGGCCTTCGCGGCGCTCTTCGGCATCGTGCAGTCGGGCTTCGTGCCCCGCCCGGGCCGGACGCGCTGGTGGCTCTCGCAGCACAAGGACCTCGGCCCCCGGTACCTGGTGGAGTTCGTGGCCCGCAACGCCGCCCAGTCGGGCGCGATGTACGCCACGGCGGCATTCGCGGGCCTGGCGGCGGCCGGGGCGCTCCGCGGCGCGCAGGTCGTCCTCGGGCCCCTGAACGTGCTGAACATGGGCGTGACCTCTCCCGCGATCGCCGAGTCTGTGCGGATCGCCCGCCGCTCGCCGCGGCGGATGATGCACGCGGTCGAGCTCCTGGCCGTCGCCGGCGGGACGGTCGGCGCGGCCACCTCGGGCGCCGTCGGCGCCGCGACAGGCCTCGCGCTCGGCCTCTGGATCGGCGGCATCCAGTGGTGGCAGCAGCTCGGGGCGGCGGTGACCGAGGAGGAGGAACGGCGGGCGGCCGCGGACGCTCCGGCGCAGCCGGCGGTCGATCCCGCGGCGGTGCAGCCCTGAGGGCCTGCCCCCAATAGGGGTGGTTGGTGTTTCAGCTTGACAACGGCCGTAACGACGGGTGTACTTGAGAAACATTTGGTGTACCGGCGGAACTGTCCGAGGGCTCCGCACGGTACGGGCACGACCACTCAGGGAGCACCGCATGCACGACGAAGAGCCCACGGCACCGGCCGCGAGCCGGCAGGCCTGCCGTATCCATCTCGTTCGCCACGGACAGACGATCATGAACGCCCAGGTGCGGTTCCGCGGCCGTCTGAACATCCCGCTGAACGAGGTCGGCCGCGCGGAGGCCCAGGAGGCCGCCCGCGCGCTGGTCGGGTCGGGCCTCGTCGCGGTCTACACGAGCCCGCTTGGGCGTGCACGCGAGGTCGCCGAGGCGATCGCCGTCAAGAACGGGGTCGGCGCCGTGCGCGAGCAGCCTGGTCTGATCAACCTCGACTACGGCGCCTGGGAAGGCCTGACGAAGGAGGAGTCGGCCGCGATCGACCCCGCCGCCTGGGCCGCCTACATGGGCGAGCCCGAGGCGGCCGTCTGCCCCGAGGGCGAGGCCGTTTCCGATGCGGCCGACCGCGTCGTCGCGGCCCTGCGGGCAATCGCCCGCGCGCATCCCGGCCAGAGCATCGCCGCCGTGTCGCACGGCGTCATGCTGCGCCTGGCGGTGCTCCGCGTCGCCGGTGCCTCCGACGCCGACTGGCAGTTCGCGATGCCTACAGGCAAGGCGATCGTGTTCGATGTCGACGGCAACGGCGAGATCACCCTTGTCTCGGAGATCGACCGCAGCAAGTCCGATCCCGTCAAGGGCGCGAACGCCCCGGCCGCGCTGACCGAACGCGCCGTGTGACTCCGGCGGGTCGCCGACCGCTCGGCGGGCGCGCCAGGGCCGGCGCCCACCGGGTGCGCTGGACGGTGCGCAGCCGTCTGGCGGAGCATTCCGGCTACCTGGCGATCGCCCGTCGCCGCCACGGCGACGCGGTCGTCTCGGAGGCGACGGAGCTCGTCATCGACGGGTTCACGCGGTCGGCGTCCACATTCGCCGTGGTCGCCTTCCAGCTCGCCCAGCCGCGACCCGTGCGCGTCGGCCACCACCTGCACGCCCCCGGCCAGGTGATCCGGGCGGCGCAGCTCGGCGTGCCGGTCCTGCTGACCGTGCGCCAGCCCGAGGACACGGTGCTCTCGCTGGTGGTGCGCGAGCCGTACGTGACGATCCCGCAGGGCCTGCGCGCCTACGCCCGCTTCCACGAGCGCCTGCTCGGATACCGGGACACGATGGTCGTCGCGGACTTCCCCGAGGTGACCGAGAACCTCGACCGCGCGATCGCACGCGTGAACGCGCGCTTCGGCACGGGCTTCGCCGAGTTCGACCCCACGCCCGAGGGGACGCGCGAGTGCTTCGACCTGATCGAGATGCGCTCGCGCAAGCCGCCGTGGGAGGCCGCGATCCAGGACTTCCTCTCGGGGCTCGTCCCGCAGGCCGAGCTCGAGCGGCGGGCCGCGGCCGATCCCGTCGCCGCGGCGGCAGCGGTGCCGGAGGACCGCACGCCCCGGCCGTCGGCGTACAAGGAGCGGCGCAAGGACGCGCTCCGGGCGGCCTATCATGCGCCCCCGCACGCGGCCCTCCGCCGCCGCGCGGACGACCTCTACGCGACGTTTGCGGCCGAGGCCGGTGACCCGGCTGGCAGATTCTCACAGTTGATGTGAGCCGTGTTGAAACGCTCGCCGTTCGCGGGGGTTGACTTGACGGATTCCGGTCGTATGTTGGATCCCAGTCATAGAACCTTTGGGGGAGATTCGATGCTGGGTCGAAGGAGTCGGACAGGGGTTGCGGCGGCGCTCGCGGGCGCGGTGGGGCTGTTCGGAACGGCGGGCGTCGCACAGGCGGTCCCGGTGCAGTCGCACCCGACCCCGACGTGGCAGACGAACGGCCGCGTGAACGTGATCGTGGTATCGGGGACGACCGTGTACCTCGGCGGGAAGTTCACCGCGCTGCGGCCACCCGGCGCCGCCGCCGGGCAGGGCGACGTCACGCGCAACCACGCCGCGGCTGTGAGCCTGACGACGGGCGCCCTGCTGCCCTGGAACCCGAACGTGAACAACACAGTGCGGGCGATCCGCGTCGTCGGGACAACCGTGTACCTGGGCGGCGCCTTCACCCAGGTGGGCGGCGCGAAGCATTCGCGCATCGCCGCCGTCAAGACCGGTACCGGTGCCGTGATCGCCGGTTTTCACGCGTCGGCGAACGCCGAGGTGTTCGCGCTCGCGTCGAGCGGAAGCTCGCTCTTCATGGGCGGCGGCTTCACGACTGTCGATGGGACGTCGCGCGCGAACATGGCCGCCGTGAACACGACCTCGGGGGCGATCCTGCCCTGGTCGCCCTCGGTGGACGGCCAGGTGCGGGCGATCCGCCTGCTCGGCTTCCCGCGCATGGTCATCGCCGGCTCGTTCACGCACCTCAACGGCAGCTCGTCGAACAACATCGGCGCGCTCGACGGCGACACCGGCCAGAACCTGCCGTGGCAGGACCACACGACGTATCCCATCATCGGGCTCGCGTCGGATCCGAGCGGCGTCTATGCCGCCGGCGCCGGTGCCGGCGGCAACTTCGCCGCCTTTGATCCGGGCACCGGCAACCAGAAGTGGCTGGGCGGCACGAACGGCAACGTGCAGGCGATCGGCGTCGTCGGAGGTGAGGTCTACGTCGGCGGACACTTCCAGGTCTACTGCGGGCCGCAGCACGGGCAGCACACGTGCACGGCTCCGATCGCGCGGGACAAGCTGCTCGCGGTGGACGAGGGCACCGGCAACCTTACGTCCTGGGCTCCGGGCGCCAACAGCGTGCTGGGCGTCTTCGCCCTCACCGGCGTCGGCTCCAACGGCGACCTGCTGGCCGGCGGCGACTTCACGAGCATCGGCCTGCGCAAGCAGCAGGGCTACGCGCAGTTCACTCCGTGAGCTGACGAGGTTCACATGCGCGACACCTCGGGGCCCCGTTCGCGGGGCCCCGACCCGTTTCCGGGGCGGTCAAGGCGGGGCAGCGCGGGCCGATAAACGGGCGGCGCATCCTGCGCAGTCCCCGCACATGGACCTGACCGACCCCGCCGACCACGCCCGAGAGCCGAGCCCGCAGCGGCGCGTACCGGTGCCGATGTCGTTCACGGGCGACGCCGCCGGATTCCTGTTCGACCTCCTGAGCGACATCGATGCGATCGTCTGGGAGGCCGACGCCGACACGTTCGCGCTGGAGTTCGTGAACGACCGGGTCGCCGACCTGCTCGGGTTCGAGCCGGCGGACATGATCGCCGTGCCCGGGTTCTGGACCACGCGGATCGTGCACCCCGACGACCGGGAGGCCTTCCTCGCATCCGAGCAGGAGGTGCTCGGGCGCGGCGTCGCGCGCGTGACCTACCGCGCGC
>JBKPMQ010000082.1:0-3287 GCA_046732235.1 Actinomycetota bacterium | reverse complement strand
GTGGGCGCTCGGCGTCTGCGGCCGCCCCCGTTCGTTCAGGCTCTGGGGGGCGGGCTCCTCCGGGGCCCCGCCCGCCCGATGGTCCGCCGGCGAGGCCGGCACACGCGCGCCCGGTCCCGCTACTTCGGCGGGACGGGCGGGTGGGCCTCGATGTGCATCCGCGTCAACTGCTCCGCCGCATTGGCGTCGCCGCGCTCGATCGCGTCGGCGATGCGTTCGTGCTCGTCGGCCCAGGCGGAGGGCCCGGCAGGCTCGGCCGCCTGTGCCTGGTAGATCGGGACGCCGATCCGCGGCACCCACAGCATCTCGGCGAACCGCATGAGGTGAGGGTTCCCCGACGCCGCGGCCAGGGCCAGATGGAACGCGCGGTTGGCGGAGAAGCTCTCGCCCCGGTCGCCGTTCGCGCCCCGCTGGGCGGCGATGGCGTCGCGCATCGCGGCGATCCCGTCCGGGTCGCGCCGCTCGGCAGCCAGGTGGGCCGCACCCGGCTCGAGCGCCACGCGAGCGGCCCAGGCGTGGCGCATGTCGCCGAAGTCGAGCTCGGAGACCGTGGCGCCGCGGTTGGGCGAGAAGTTCACCAGCCCCTCGGCCGCGAGGCGCCGCAACGCCTCCCGCAGCGGCGTGCGGGAGACGCCCAGCTCGTCGGCGAGCGTCACCTGCCGCAGCTTCGTCGCCCGTGGCAGGTCGCCGGAGAGGATCCGCTCGCGCAGGGCGGTGTAGACCTGGTCCACGACGGTCTGGATCTGCAGGCGTCCGTTTGTCGAATTGGCGCTCATCGGTCTTTGCATACAGTACGCCGCTGCCAATCGGGGTCAAGGCAGCGGGCCTTGACAGCCGTCCGACCCGGGTGCGAATGTATCCAATCCACCCGATCACGGAGGGAAGCATGGCAACAACGCCACCGGCACGGGACACCGGCGGGCATCTCGGCGAGCGTCGCCTCGGCACGATGGCCGCGGTCGCGCAGGCGCTCGCGATCGGCCCGATGTTCTCGACAGCGCTCGTGCTCAGCCTGGTGTCGAACCCCGCGAACGGGTCGACGTTCAACACGGCGCTCAGCGTGCTCATCGCCGGCCTCGGCGTGCTCGCCATCGCCTACGCGATCTCCCTGTTCGCCCGCCGCTACCAGGGTGCCGGCGCCGTCTACGAGTATCTGACCCACGGCGCGCATCCGTCGGTCGGCGTGTTCGTCGCGGGCATCTTCTTCGTCGGGACGCTCTTCCTCGGCGGCGGCGGCATCTACCTCGGCCTCGGCATCCTCACACAGGGCTTCTGGGTGTCCCACGTCACCACCTCGACGATCCCCGCCTGGTGGCTCTTCGCCCTGATCTTCCTCGTCCTCGTGCTCATCCTGAACTACGTCGGAATCCGGCTCGCGATCGGGCTCATGCTCGGCTTCGCCGCCGTCTCGTTCACCGCGATGACGATCCTCGCCCTGGCGATCATCTTCCAGGGCGGGCAGGACGGGAACACGCTCCAGATGTTCAACCCCGGCACCACCTCGATCGGGACGGTCTTCGACGGCGTGCTCCTGGGGATCCTCCTCTTCGTCGGCTTCGAGGCCGCCGCCTCGATCGGCGAGGAGAGCCACGACCCGCACCGGTCGATCCCGCGCGCGCTCCTCTGGACGGTGGCCGTGTCGGCGGCGTTCTTCGTGCTCATGGCCTACGCGATCGAGATCGGCCTCGGGAAGGCCGCGGTCGACCAGGGCGCCTGGCTGGACCCCGCCGCGCTGGACAACCTGGCCAAGCAGTACGTGAGCTCGTGGTACGCCGGCATCATCGACCTCGTCGTCATCCTCGACGCGACCGCCCTCGCGCTGGCGATCTGCGTGACCATCGGCCGAGGCTACTTCGCGCTCGGCCGCGACGGCCTGCTCCCGTCCGTCTTCGCGAAGACGTCGCGTCACAACACCCCGTGGGTCGGCAATCTGATGGTGGTCGCCGGCGGCGGCGGCCTGCTACTCATCGCCGCGTACAGCCACACGATGGACCGGTTCATCCCGATCGCCGGCTCGCGCGAGTTCAGCACGTTCCTGGTGTCCGCCACGGCCGGGTCGTACGCCATCGAGCTGGTCTACCTCGCCCTCGCGATCGCCGCGATCGGCCTGCTCATGCGCTTCGGCGGCACCTGGTGGCAGTACCTGGTCGTCCTGGTCGCGATCGCGACGCCGGTGCTCGGGTTCTACGGCGCGCTGCACCCGGGACCGCACGACAGCACGAACCTGAACTGGCTCGCGTTCTACTGGGCGCTTGCCGTCGTCGTGCTCTCGGCGGTCTGGTACGGCGTGATGCAGGTGTGGAAGCCCGACCGGATCCGAAACGCCGCGGCGCACGCGGCCGCGCACCACGGCGTGGCGCCGCTGGACGAGAACGTCGACTTCACGCCGGCGCCGCCGGACACGGCCGTGTAGTTCCTAGGTGACGCCCTGCGTGGAGACCGGGCGGACATCCGAGAGCCGCCGCTCGAGCTTCAGCGACCCGACGATCCCGACCTCGTCCAGCGTGCCGAGCCGCTTGCGCACGAGCTGCGGCGCCGCGCCGTAGCCGTAGGTATGGGCGGCGCGGAAGTGGAAGACGCCGCTGCGCCAGTCGCCGTCGTGCCACGGGTTCAGCGGCGACATGACGAGGGCGCACTCCTCGGCCTGCACGGCGTCGCGCAGCCGCAGCTCGAGGAAGAGCGACGACCAGTCCGAGGGCTGCGAGGCGACGATCGCGTCCCACTGCTCGACCAGGGTGGCGTGCATCGCGGGGATCGTACCGGGCGATCGGCGGGTTTGCGGGGTGGTACCGGGAGAAAGAGCTCGGCTACCACGCTGCTTACGCCGGCGGCACGACCGGCGGGGCCGAGTTCAGGTCGAGCTCGCGCTCGCTCATGAAATGGGCGGCGGTGACCATGCGCAGCCGTGTGACGAGGTGCGTGCGGCGGTCGATCCAGAGGCGGAAGAACGTCGGGCCGCCCGGCTGGACGAGCGTCAGCTGGAGGGTGTCCGGCCCGCCTCCCGCCACGTAGACCGACTCGGCTGTCGGCGCCCAGAACGGGTCGGGCTGGCGGATCGCGGGCGTGAACGAGCGTTCCCACGTGCCGTCCGCCCGCTGGTCCCACCTGGTCGTGCCGATGATCCGCGAGCGCCGGCCGCCGTGGACGTCGATCGAGAGCCGGTTGGGGGCCTGGACGATGAAGGTCGTCGAGACGGAGCGCCCCGGGCCGGACGCGAGCACGTTCTCGGCCCGCAGGCTGTGGAGCGCAGCGAACGTGTGGGCGGCCCGGCGCAGGATCCCGGGAGC
>JBKPMQ010000081.1:0-6205 GCA_046732235.1 Actinomycetota bacterium | reverse complement strand
CACCGGCGTCGATGATGACGCCCGTGCCGCCGGACTCATCCGCGACGAGGTAGCTGTTCGACAGCCACCCCGGGTTCATGCTGCGCTCGATGATCACGTCTTGGCTGCGCCCGCCGCGCGCAGGGCGGCCTTGTAGGCCCGCTTCTCCGCCTGGTAGGTCGCGAGCGCCTCGGCGCTGTCGACGTCGCCGAGCGTGGGATGGCCCGGGAGGGCCTCCTCCCACCCGTCCGGCCGGTAGCCGAGCCGCTTGACGATGGTCGCGAACAGGCTTCGCACCTTCATGTCGCCGATGCCCGGCAGCGCCGCCAGCCGCGCCTTCAGATCGGCGGCGTCCGCGGCCTCGGTCCATACCCGCGAGCCGTCGCCCCCGTAGTCACGCTCGATGACCGCACACAGGCTCTGAACCCGCTTCGCCATCGCGGCGGGGAAGCGGTGGATGGCGGGGCGGCGGACGAAGACCTCCATCAGCTCGTCGGGGTCGGTCGCGGCGATGCGGCCGGGATCGAGGTGGCCGAGCCGCTTCCTGAGCTCGATCGGCCCCGAGAACGCCTTCGGCACGGGCACCTGCTGGTCGAGGGCGAAGCCGATCAGGAGCGCGTTCCCGTCCGAGGCGATCAGCCGGTTGGCCTCGGGATCGGTCGTCCAGTGGAGCTCGGTCTCCGCGCGCGTCGCCATGCCCGGAGAAGCCTACCCGATGAATAAACGGGGTCAGACCCCATTTATTCATCCGGAGGCCCCTGGCGGGCACGGGCGCGCTTGGCGGCCTCGTTGCGCGACGCGGCGACCACGATGACCGCCGCCGGGATGCCCCAGAACAGGGCGTAGAAGAACGACCGGAACACGGACAGGTGGAACGCGATCACGTGGAGGAAGAACAGCAGGACGAGCGCGACCGGCAGGGTGAGGAAGAACTGCACGTGGCCCGGCAGCGTCTCCCAGCGCATGAGCGCCGGGCGGGTCCGCTCGTCCAGCCATGCCTCGAACGCGGCCCACCACCGTCCCGGGGCACGCCTACCGGCGGTCACCGAGGGCCAGCCCCTGCTCGTAGGCCGTGCGCACCTCGGCGGGCGACCACGGCGCCGGGGCGACGGAGATGAAGTAGTCCTCGAGGGCGGCCTCGGTCAGGTCGTCGAGGTCGTCGGGGGACACGCCCGCAGCGGCCGCCGTCGGGAACTCGAGCTCGGCCAGGATGCGGCGCACGGCTTGCACCGCCCGCGCGCCGTCCGTGCCCGAGCCCGGCTCGCCGAGCGCGTCCGCGATCCGCTCGAACTGCTGCGGGACGTGGGCGCGGTCGCGGTCCATCGTCTCCGCCAGGACGAGCCCGATGGTGAGCCCGTGCGGCATGCCGTAGCGCCCGCCGAGCGCCTGCGCCAGGGAATGCTCGGCGCCGCAGTCGGAGATGTTCATGCACAGCCCCCCGAGCAGGCTCGCGCACGCCATCTGCGAACGCGCGTCGTGATCGGAGCCGTCGCGCACGACCCGGACCAGCGCCTCGCCGGCGAGCCGGATCGACTCGAGCGCGATCCCGTCGCCGATCGGCGTCCGCACCTTCACGACCATCGCCGCGATCGCCTGGGCGAGCGCGTCCACGCCCGTGTGCGCAGTGACGGCCGGCGGCAGGCCCCAGGTGAGCGCCGGGTCGACCAGCGCGTGCTGGGCGCGCAGGTGGGGGCTGGCGATGCCGGCCTTCCGGTGCGTGGCCTCGTCGGTGATGACGGCGCCCCCGGACACCTCGGAGCCCGTCCCGGCGGTCGTCGGCACGCAGACGAGCGGGATCTGCGGCGCCTCGTAGGTCACGCGGCCCTCGGCGAAGCGCAGGTACGGCCCGCCCTGGCCGGCCACCAGCCGGGCCGCCTTGGCCGTGTCCATGGCCGATCCGCCGCCGATCGCGACGACCGCGTCGCACCCCGCCGACGCGAGCGCCTCGGCCGCCCGCTCGACCAGCGCGACCGTCGGCTCGCCGGGCGCCTTCTCGAACGTCGTCGCGCCGGAGACCGGGGCGAGCGCATCGGCGACCCGCGGCACGAGCCCGGCCAGGCCCTCGTCGATCACGATCAGTGGCGCCCGGGCCCCCTCCTCTGCCAGCACGTCGGCCAGGTCGGCGGAGGTGCCCTCGCCGAAGCGGATCTTCACCGGCAGGTGGTTGCGGAACGGCGGAACCGCGCTCATGCGTCCTCCAGCGGCTCGACCTCGTCTCCGACGCGCACACGCCCGGGCGCCTCGACGTCGGCGTAGATCCCGCAGTAGACCTCGCCGTCGGAGTGGCGGCGGTAGCCGGCCAGCCAGCGCAGCGTGTCGGCGTCGCGCTCGCCCGTATCGGGGTCGAGCGTGGTGAGCGCGCAGCGCGGGTCGAGGCGGATGACCCGCAGCCGCGCCTCGCCGGCGCGGACGATGCCGCCCACCCATGCGTCCTCGGCGTGGGCGTCGCAGCCGTCGATCAGAAGCGTCGGGCGGAAGCGGCGGAAGTCGAGGCCGTCGCGGCCGCCCCGGCGGCCCACCTCGTCGGCGGATCCTTGCGAGAGCAGCGAGACGGCGTGCGAGTCGAGCCCGCGGATGCCGTCCTCGGCTCGCAGCAGCCGCAACGGGACGCCGACGACGTCCGACACCGCCTCGGCGAACGGCCCGTTGATGACGGTTGCGGAGAACTCCCGCCCCCAGAGGTCCACTGTCGTCGTCCCGGCGGGCGTCGGCGTCTCGCGGACGTGCTCGCCGCCCGGCAGGACGAGCTCGAGCTCCCCCGATCCGGCGTCGTACGTGCTCGAGATCCGGGCGAGGCCGCGCGTGTTGCGCTGGGTGGCGACGCGGCCGGCCGAGTCGACGAGCAGGAACTCGCGGTCGTGCTCGATGCCGTCGCGCCCGATCGTCGCCTCCTCGACCGGCGTCAGGTGCAGCGACTTCACCGCGGAGACGTTGATCGCGCGCACCCGGGGCATCCTGGCGGGTAGGTTACTGCCTCGCCCTTCGCAGGAGGACCCATGCCAGAGAGCCGTTTCGTCGCCGCGCTCACCGAGCAGATCGCACACGAGTTCGGTGCCAGCCAGCAGTACACCGCGATCGCCGTCCACTACGACGACGAGACGCTGCCCCGTCTCGCGGCCTTCTTCTACCGCCAGGCGCTCGAGGAGCGAAACCACGCGATGATGATGGTGCAGTACCTGCTCGACGCCGGGGAAAAGGCCCAGATCCCGGGCGTGGACGCGCCCCGCACCGAGTTTGCCGACACGGTCGAGCCGGTGGCGCTCGCGCTGGAGCAGGAGCGGCGCGTCTCGAGCCAGATCAACGCCCTGGCAGGCCTCGCCCGCGACACCGGCGACTACGCCGGCGAACAGTTCATGCAGTGGTTCATCAAGGAGCAGGTCGAGGAGGTGGCGAGCATGTCCCACCTGCTGACGGTGGTCGGGCGCGCGCGCGAGAACCCGCTTCTCGCCGAGGAGTACCTCGCCCGCGAGACCTCGGCCGAGGCCGAGGATGCCACGGCCCCCGCCGCTGCCGGAGGGGCGCTCTAGCCATGCCCGTCCCCGAGGCGCGCATGACCGAGACGGAGACCGGTCTCGAGCCGCAGACCGACGGCTGGTTCGTCGTGAACGCCGCAGACGCCTGCTGGTGGCAGAACCGGGCCTTCGGCCACACCTGCCGCTTCGAGGCCCGCGAGCGCCCCTTCCCCCAGATCGCGATCCAGCTGCGGGTGCTGGAGCCGGGCACGCCGAACTGCATGTACCACGGCGAGGAGATCCAGGAGGACTTCCTCGTTCTCTCCGGAGAGTGCCTGCTTTTGGTCGAGGGCGAGGAGCGGCGGCTGAAGGCGTGGGATTTCGTGCACTGCCCGGCCTGGACGGACCACGTGTTCGTCGGCGCGGGCGACGGTCCGTGCGTCGTGCTGATGGTGGGGGCGCGCCCGGACGTCGAGGTCGTCTACCCGGTCGCCGAGGTGGCGCTGCGCCACGGCGCGGGCGTCGAGCAGGAGACGCGCTCGCCGGACGAGGCTTACGCCGCCTTCCCCGAGACGGTGCGCGGGCGCCCGGAGGGGCTCTCCCTCCCCTGGGAGGGTTAGAAGCCGACCGCGTCGAACGGCGGCAGTGGGCTCTTCGGGAGGCCCGGCCTCGGCCCGCCGGCGTTGTAGATCCCCGGCGCGACGTCGTTCGGCGTGTCGGGATAGAAGACGCTCGCGAGCGTCTGGATCTGGCGCCGGCCGACGCCCAGCTCGAACTGGCCGCCGCCGTACATCCGCACGCCCCGGCGCTCGCACGCCTCGATGCACTCGAGCAACCGCTCGAGCGTCCCGAACCGCGACGGCTTGATGTTCAGCCACCGCACGGACACGGGCAGCGCGTCGACGTCCGCGAGCGAGTGGATGGGCGCGTCGAAGCTCAGCCGGTCCTCCGCCCCGCGTAGCGCCTCGCGGCACTCGCCCTCGAGCGAGGCGTCCTCGATCACGACCTCCGGGAACGCGGTCGCGATCGTGCGGTAGAGCGCCGGGTCGGGGACCATGTCGACGGCCGTGCCGTGGTAGTACGCCTTGAAGTCGAGGACGCGCACCCGCCCGGTCGCCGCCAGGCGGGCGATCAGGTCTGCGTCCCACGACTCCTCCGGGTCGAGCTTGAACTCGAGCCCCGGGTCGACGTCCATCCAGCCGGCGATATCGGCGCGAGTGGAGGCGACGAACCGCACCGGGCGCGCCTGCCGTCCGACGGCGGAGGCCAGCGAGCGGCCGTGCTGCTGGAGCGCCAGGTCGAGGATGGCGCTCTCGAACGCCCACCGGCGGTAGTCGCGGGACGCCTCCATCCCCGGCGGCGCGGCGAACAGGTCGTGCCCGTCGAGCGACGCCGATGCGCTGCGGAGCGTGTGCTCGCCCGCGACCTGCAGATGCTCGGGGAAGCCGTCGTGGTCGGGGCCGGTGTACGTGACGTCTTCCCCGCGTCCTTGCAGGCCTTTTCCGCTCATCACAACCGTTGTTGTGATCCGGGTGAACCCGGTAGAGACCTCGAGCGACGTTCGCTCGATCTCGTACCCGTCGATGCTGACCGCGAGATCGGCGATGGACTCGAAGAGCGGCACGGCACGAGCATACCCGGCCGCGAACGGACGGTTATTGCTGACCTCCCGCGCCGCCCGCCGCGGCGTGGATCGCGAGCACCGCCGCCAGCGTGTCGGCGTCCTGCGCGCGCTTGTCCGGCCGGTGGCGCTTGACGCGGGCGAAGCGCAGGGCGACGCCGCCGGGGTAGCGGGGGCTTCCCTGGATGCCGTCGAAGGCGATCTCCACCACGAGCTCCGGCCGGACGTGGACGACGTGGCCCTCGCGACCGGTCTCGAGCTCGAGCAGGTGCGCCGTCTGCCAGGCGAGCATCTGATCCGTGAGCCCCTTGAACGTCTTGCCCAGCATCACGAAGCCGCCGCTCTCCGGGTCGCGGGCGCCCAGGTGCAGGTTCGAGAGCACGCCGTGGCGGCGGCCGTGGCCCCACTCCGCGGCGAGCACGACCAGGTCGAGCGTGTGCACGGGCTTCACCTTGAGCCAGCCGGCGCCGCGCCGGCCGGCCTCGTAGGCTCCGGCAAGGGCCTTCACCATCACGCCCTCGTGGCCGCGCGCGAGCGCGTCGGCCGCGAACGCCTCCGCCGCCTCGGGCGCCGGCTCCGACAGGCGGGGCACCGCCAGGCTCGGCGCGAGGGTCGCGAGCGCAGAAGCCCGCTCCGACCCGGGCCGGTCGAGCAGGTCGTCGCCGTCCAGGTGGAGGAGGTCGAACGCAACGGCCGTCAGCGGCACCGACGCGCGCAGGGCGGCGACGTCGCGGCGCCCCGCGACGCGGGCCGACGTGATCTGGAACGCGAGCGGCCGTCCCTCCGGCGTGAGCGCGATCGCCTCGCCGTCGAGGATGCAGGCGGTCGCGGGCAGGCGCAGCGCCGCCTCGACCACCTCCGGCACCCGCGAGGTGATCTCGTCCAGCGTGCGCGTGAAGACTGCGACGTCGCCGCCGCTGCGGTGCACCTGGATGCGGGCGCCGTCGAGCTTCCACTCGATCGCCGCGGCGCCGAGCCGCTGGAACGCCGCGGCCACGCTGTCCGCGGTCTGGGCCAGCATCGGCAGGACAGGGCGTCCGACCTCGAGCCGGTAGCCGCGCAGGCCCTCGACGCCCGCGCGGAGCGCCGTCGCGGCCACGTCCCCGAGGTCACCGCGCAGCATGAGCGCCCGCCGCAGCTCGGCCGTCGGCAC
>JBKPMQ010000080.1:0-11343 GCA_046732235.1 Actinomycetota bacterium | reverse complement strand
TCCCAGATCAGCGGATGCGTGCAGCGGGCTTCGGCGATCACGTCCGCGGAAAGCACGCCGGTGTCGTACGGGCAGACGAGCCACCACGCGCCGCCGCCCTCGAACGCGAGGTTCAGGAGCGCCTCGTGCCGGTGGCACTCGACCAGCTCGGCGTCCGACCGGCCCGCCGAGATCGGCTCGCCCACCCCGCGGATCTGACGGCCCTTCGCGAGGTGCGGCTCGGCGAACGTGCGCCACGCCGGGAGGATCCGGGCCGGGTTCGCGCCCAGCGCGTCCATGTCGACGAACGTGACCCGCCGCGCCGGGCCCCCGAGGGCCCGCCGGAGGAGGGCGATCTTGGCCGCGCCAACGGCGACGAGGACCGGCACTCCGGCGTCGACCCCGTCGCGCACGAAGCCGCCGACCCGGTCGGCGAAGTCCTCCTCGCCGGCGTAGAGCAGCGCCTCGTGCCGGAAAGAGGATCCGGGGGCGTCGTCGCGCGCGGGGGTTGCGGAGGTCACGGGGGTCGGTCTCGCGTGGGGAGGGACGTGAGCCGGTTTGCGAAGGTTAACGCAGGTGTCCGGATACACCGTGTCGCCAGGCGGCGTTTCGCTCGCCCGGACCGGGGGCATGTGCCGCCAGGCTGGTCTCCACCGCACGCGATCGGGAGTCCACGATGAGGCTCATGCGCAGCACGTTCCCCGCGACCCTTGCGCCGGGCGATCCGTGCGACCGCATCGTGTCGGCTGCTTGGGCCGCGTGCCGACGCGGGACCTAGCGCTTCGCAGACACCCGGGCGCCCGGCCGTCCAGCCGCGGCCGGCGCGCGGTTGCCGTTTCCGCGGCCCCGTGCCCGGGGTATTCGACCGGCTCACCACGAACCCGACCAAGGCGGTGCAGAGATGGGCGACAAGCTCCGAGGCAAGGTCGACAAGGCCAGCGGGAAGATGAAGGAGGCCGCCGGCAAGGCCGGCGACGACAAGGGCATGGAGAACGAGGGCCGGCGCGAGCAGGCGGAGGGCGACCTGCGCGAGGCTGCCGGCAAGGTGAAGGACGCGACCAACCGCTAGCCCGTTCGCGTCCCGGCCGGGAGGCGGCGCCCGCCCCCGGCCGGGACGGCATGATTCCGGCGATGGCGGCCGCGGATACCCCTGGCAATTGGCGCTTGCCGCGAGTGCCAATTGGCGCGCTCGGCGCAGGCCGTTCGCGGGCCGCCAACTGGCGCACGCCGCGGATGTCGATTGAGCGCATTGGCGGGCCGCGCCCCGCGCTCGCCACCGCCCACCCCCAGCCGTCCGGCCCCGCCTCGGAGTCGGCCGTGGCCCGGGTCGCCCGTCTGGGCGGCGGACTGCCCGCGCCGCTCCTCATGGTGGCGGCGATGCTGTCGTTCCAGCTCGGGGCGGCGGTCGCCACCGGGCTCTTCGAGCGCGTCGGCGTGCCGGCGACCGCGTGCTTCCGCCTCGGCGTGGGCGGCCTGCTGCTCCTTGGGATCTCGCGCCCGAACCTGCGCCGACCGGCGTCCGAGCTGGTGTGGCTGGTCGCATTCGGAGCGGAGCTCGCGGTGATGAACTACGCGTTCTACGAGGCGCTCGACCGCATCCCGCTCGGCGTCGCGGTCACCGTCGAGTTCCTCGGCCCCCTCTCCGTCTCGCTGGTGCAGTCGCGCCGGCTGCGCGACGTGGTGTGGGTGATCCTGGCCGGGAGCGGGATCGCCATCTTCGCCGGCCCGACGTCGCAGGGGCTCGACGCGGCCGGACTCGCGCTCGCGCTTCTCGCCGGCGCCGGCTGGGCGGCCTACATCTTCACGGCGCAGCGGGTCGGCCGCGAATGGAAGGGCAGCCAGGGCCTGGCCGGCGGCATGGTCGTGTCGGCGATCCTGCTCATGCCGTTCGGGGCCGGCGGCGCCGGCTCGATCGCGCCGGGCAGCGGGCTCGAGATCATCGCGCTCGGCGTGCTCTCGACGGCGCTCCCGTTCTCGCTCGAGATGGCGGCGCTGCGGACGCTCACCGCGCGCGCCTACGGTGTGCTCGCCAGCCTCGAGCCCGCGATCGCGACGGTCGTCGGCGTCATCGCCCTCGGGCAGGCCGTCCACCTCACCGACGTCGTCGCCACCCTGCTCGTCGTCACCGCCTCGGTCGGCGCGACCCTCGACACCTAGTCAGGCCGGGTGCCCGGGCTCGATCTCGGCGAGGTCGCGCTCGGTGAGCTGCACGATCCGCCCGCCCCCGTGCCCGCGCTCGGGGTCGAGGACGCAGCCGACGTGGTCGCCGACATCGACGCGGTCGAGGACACGGCCGAGGAACCAGGTCGGGCAATCGGTCAGGATCGGCGTGCCGTCGTCCGCCGGCGTCCACCGGCAGCGGGCGAACTTGTCCACGTCGTCGCCCGTCTCGCCGCCGAAGAGCTCAGCCAGGTTGCGCTCGCCCTCGGTGACGGCATGCACGCACAGGCGCGCCGCCGCCATCGCCACCGGGAAGGTGGCGTTGGCGCGCGAGATGCAGACGAGGAACCGCTCCGGGTCAATGCTCACCTGGGTGGCGAACCCGACCAGGCACCCGGCCCGGCGGCCGTCCGCGAACGCCGTGACGATATACACCGGGCCGGTGAACGCGCTGGCGAGCGTGGGATCGCCGTCGGCCACGGCTAGAACACCACGAACACGAGCACCGCGACGATCTCGACGGCGAACAGCGCGGCGCACACGTAGGCCCAGGTCTGGAGCATCCGCCGCCGCTGCGGGTGCGATTCGCCGCGCAGGAGGGCGAGCGCGGTCACCAGCCCGATCAGCCGCCCCATCGGGAGAAGGAGCGTGAGCGCGGCCATCCCCGCGACCTGGCCGGTGCCGTACGGCCCGCGCGGATCGATCTCGGCACGGACGGGGCGGGCGACCTCGGCGCCGGGGAGGATGGCGCAGACCAGGTCGAGATCGCCGAGCGTCCGCGCCGCGTGCGCCTCGCCGGTCAGACGGTCGAGCTCGTCGACCGTCAGCCGTCCCTCGACATGCGCCTCGGCCAGCCGCACCACGACCCGCTCGCGGTCGGTGTTCGAGGCCAGGGTGGAGCGCTCGTCCATGTGCCGGGAAGTCTGCCACCGCCCGGCGGTACACTCGCCTGATGCTTGACGCCCCGTGGGGCCGCCGGTTCATCGGCCGCCTGGAAGAGCATGTGATCGACAGCCAGATCCTCCGCTCCAACCGGCTGGGCGACCCCGCCGAGCGCCCGCTGTGGGTCTACGTCCCGCCCGGGTACGACGACGCGCCCGATCGCCGCTACCCCGTCGTCTACGTCATCCAGGGGTTCACGGGGCAGCTCGACATGTGGAACATCCGGCCGCCCATGCGGACGACCTTCCCGGAGGCGGTCGACGAGGTCTTCTCCGACGGCGAGACGCCCCCGTGCCTGGTGGTGTTCGTGGACTGCTGGACGTCGCTCGGCGGCAGCCAGTTCGTCGACTCCCCGGCGACCGGCCGGTACCACACCTACCTCTGTGACGAGGTCGTGCCGTGGGTCGACGGCCGCTACCGCACGCTCGCGGCCGCCGCGCACCGCGGCATCGCGGGGAAATCGAGCGGCGGCTACGGGGCGATGATCACGCCGATGCTCCGCCCCGACCTGTGGGGCGGCCTCGCCACCCACGCCGGCGACGCGCTGTTCGAGTGCTGCTACCAGCGCGACTTCGCTCCCGCCGCCCGCCTGCTGCGCGACCACTACGACGGCTCCATCGAGCGCTTCCTGGACGACTTCCGGAGCCGGCTCGCCTTCAGCCGGGAAGGCGACGACGTGCTGCTGAACGCGTACGCGATGGCGGCGTGCTATTCCGCGGACGACGACGGGACGGTGCACCTGCCGTTCGACACGGCGACCGGCGAGCTCGTGCCCGGTGTGTGGGAGCGCTGGCTGGCGCTCGACCCGGTGCGGATGGTCCCGCGGCACGCCGAGGCGCTCCGCTCGCTGCGGGCCATCTACATCGATGCCGGCACGCGGGACGAGTACTTCCTCGACCTGGGCGCCGAGGCGTTCCGCGCGGCGCTGGCGCAGATCGGCGTCACCGACGTGCGCTTCGAGCTCTTCGACGCCACCCACATGAACATCGGCTACCGCTATCCCACCGCCCTGCGGTACCTGGCGGAGCGGCTGTCGCCCTCCGCCCCCTGAGAGGGCGGAGGGCGACGGGCCGTCGCCGCGCTAGCTGGTCGCGTTGACCTGGAACGCGGGGACGAACCCGGCCCAGCAGCTGTTGGCGCTATCCAGGTTGAAGACACCCGGGACGAACGGCGGGCCGCAGCTGTTGCCTGCGACGCGGGTATCCCAGAAGAGCCCGCCCGGGAACCGCTGATGGCCGGCCCGCACCTTCGGGGAGAGGCCGACGTTCAGGGAGTCTTCGGGAGCGCCCGAGCCGCCCAGCGGCTCCGGCCCGGAGGTGTCGGAGTTGTACGAGACGCCGAGGACGACGTCCTTGGGGAGCTTCGTCTTCAGCCCCGTGAGCGTGAACCCGATCGTATGCGCGAGGCCGTTGAAGCAGCCCTGGCCGTTCTTGAACCACTCGCCGGCCTGGGGGCCGGTGCAGTGCGGGCTCGCGGACGGCCGGTACGGGATCGTGAAGGACCTCGTCACCGTCGCGATGAGCGCGCCGGGGGTCGTCTCATTCGTGAGCGGGTCCGTGGACGACGCGCGATAGATGTCGAGCGTGATCGGCGTCGTGAACGTGGCACCGGCGGTCGTCTGGCAGTCGCCCGTGTTCCACGCGCCGGTCTCGCACGCCCAGCTCGAGAGCTGCACGGCAACCGACTTGAGCTTCGCGACGCGGCGCAGCAGCACCTCGTCGCCGATCTGGTTGAAGCTGTACGCCTCCACGCCGACGCTTGGGATGTTGCCAACGCCCGGGTCGGTGCTGGTGTAGAGGACGGAGTGCCGGACCGCCGCCGACGCGCTCGCAGCGGAGAGCCCGAGGACCGCCATTGCGAGCAGCCCTGCGACAAGAGGACGAACGTGCACCAGAAAGCCTCCTTCTGAGGTTGGGGGTTCGGATGCCCTGGCTGGGAACCCTGACCAGCGCGGAGCATCGTACACCGATTGACTGGAGACACGTCACCCGATTTAGGGATCTTCTTACAGCCCGCCGAAAACCGGTCCGGCGCCGGGGTCGTAGGCTGTCGGGATGAGGGCCGGCGTGACGACGATCGACGAGCTCGCCCTCGCCGACTGGCGGCGTGAGATCTTCGGTCTCTACGCGCGCGTGCGCGAGAACGACGATCCGCGCGCGGCGTGGGAGACGTGGCGGCGGACGCGCGACCGCCTCTTCGCGAAGCATCCGCAGTCGCCGCTCGACGCCGCCGGACGGGCCGCGTTCGGCGGGCTTCCGTACCACCGGTACAACGCGGGCGCCCGGGTGGCCGCCGACGTCGTCCCGACCGAGCCCGCAGAGCTCGAGCTCGCAACGAGCACGGGGCCGCCGTACCGGTTCCGCCGGTTCGGCCTCGCCCGCTTCACGCTTTCCGGCGCCGGCCACGAGCTGCCCCTGTACTGGCTGGAGGGCTACGGCGGCGGCCTCTTCCTGCCCTTCGCGGACGGCACCAGCGGCCGGACAACGTACGGCGCCGGCAGGTACCTGATCGACACGGTCAAGGGCGCCGATCTGGGCACCGCCAACGGCCGGCTCGTGCTGGACTTCAACTTCGCTTACAATTCGTCGTGCGTCTACGACCCCAGGTGGACGTGCCCGCTGGCCCCGGCGGCGAACCGGCTGCCGGTCGAGGTGCGGGCGGGCGAGCGCGTCTTCGGCTGAGACGGGCGCTCCGGAACCCCGTATCCTGGGGCCGTGCCGCTCTACCGCCTGGCCGACGACCTGCCCGAGCTGCGCGACGCCATCCTCGTGGCGTCGTTCGACGGATGGGTCGACGCCGCCGAGGCGGCGTCCCGGGCGGTGGGCCACGTCGCCGGCGATGCGGCGGTCGTGGCAACGTTCGACCCCGACGCCGTCTTCGACTACCGCTCCCGCCGGCCGGTGCTCGCCGTCCAGGACGGGCGCCTGTCCGAGCTGCGCTGGCCCGAGCTCACGATCCGGCACACGCGCGTCGACGGCCGCGATGTCCTCATCTTCTCCGGCGCGGAGCCCGACCTGCGCTGGCAGGAGCTCGCGACCGACACGGTGGAGCTCGTCCGTCGCCTCGATGTCACCGAATGGGTCAGCCTCGGCGCCGTCCCCGGCGCGGTGGCGCACACCCGCCCGGTGCCGGTGATGGCGACCGCCTCCGAGGAGAACCTGCTCGACGAGCCCGCCGGCCCGGAGGGGCTCCTGCGGGTGCCGTCCGCAGCGCTCTCGGTGCTCGAGATGGCGGTCACCGAGGCGGGCACGCCGGCGGTTGGCTTCTACGCCCAGGTGCCGCCGTACGCGAGCATCGGGTACGCAGCGGCGAGCATCGCGCTTCTCCGGCGGCTCGCCCGCCACCTCGGGGCCACGATCGACGTCGAGCCGCTGGTCGACGAGGAGCGCGAGCAGCGCGCCCGCTACGACGCCGCGGTCGCCGGCGACGCGATGCTGCGCGAGACGGTCGCGCGGCTCGAGTCGGCAGCGGGCGACATCGAGAGCGAGCAGCTGCCGTCTGGCGACGATCTGGCGCGGGAGATCGAGCGCTTCCTGCGCCGCCAGGACGGCGGCGAGAACCCGTAAAGCCGCGGTCCGCCGTCAGGCGGGAACGGGGGGCGCCGGGAAGAGCTCGACGGCGTCGAGCGCGATCGGCTCGGCTCCGAAGAGCACGTCGTGGGCCAGCAGGCGCCCGACCGCGCGGGCCTCGGTCGCCGACTCCGCGGTCATCGTGAACGCCACCGTGACCCGGTCGGTCAGGGCCACGTGGACGTCCGGATCCGAGTCCGGGACTCGATCCGCGACCACGGCGCGGATCCGCTGCTCGACGCCCACCGCCGCCGCGCCCGGGACGTAGGCGCTCGCCGTGAGGCGGAATCTGGAAATGGACAGCACATAGGCATGCTGTCACACCGCGGCCAAGTTTGCCGTACGGGATGATCGGAGTTGCAATAACGTGACAAGCCCCATCTAGACCCGCATGACCGCCGGATCGGCGGTCTCGAGGTGGAGCAGGAGCGCGTCCACCACGCGCGGGTCGAAATCGGCGCCGGCCAGCTCGCGCAGCCGGCCCAGGGCGGCCTCGGGAGGCAGTGCCGCCTGGTAGCTGCGCTCCTCGCACATCGCGTGGTAGGCGTCGCAGGCCAGGATGATCCGCGCGCCGAGCGGGATGTCCTCGCCGGCCAGCCCGAGCGGATATCCCTTGCCGTCCCAGTGCTCGTGACAGGCCCGGATCAGCGCCGCGGCGCCGGCGAGCGCGTCGACCGGGTCGATGATCTGCGCCCCGAGCTCTGGGTGGGCGTGGATCAGGCGCCAGCCCTCGCTGTCCAGGGGCCCCCGGTTTCCGAGCACGCGTTCGGGAACGCCGATCTTGCCCAGGTCGTGAAGGGCGGCGGCGTAGGTCAGATCCCGCAGGGCGTCGCCCGTCATCCCGAGGGCGCGTCCCACCGCGGTGCAGTCGGACGTGAGCCGGTCCGAGTGCTCGGCGGTCTCGCGGTGGCGCAGGGCGAGCGCACGGCCCAGGCAGGCGACGGTGCCCGAGAGGGCGTCGCGCTGCTCGGACAGGAGCCGCTCGTTCGCGAGCGCCAGCAGCGCCTGGTCGGCGACGCCCAGGAGGAGCGCCTCCTCGGCGGTGTCGAACGCGGCCTGGCGCTCGACGACGAGCAGCGCGTGGTTGCCCTCCCGCTCGCCGATCGGGACGACGACCGCGAGCGGGCCGCGCACGAGCGTCGGCGCCTCCTCGCGGGTCAGCATCCGCAGCCGGCGCGAGGCGGTCAGCTCCGGGGGTAGCGCGCTCGCAGGCGTCTGCGCCCCCATTGCGGAGCGGCGCCGGCCCGCGAACCCGTGGGCCGAGACGAGCGTGAAGGTGCCGTCCGCGGCCTGCCAGGCGGAGACGCCGTCCTGCTCCACCAGCCGGGCCACCGCCAGCGTGAGCAGGTGCAGGACGCGATCTTCGCCGTGCTCGAGCGCGAGCGCCTGCCCCAGCTCGACCAGCGCGCGGCCGGTCCGCGCCGCCGTGCGCTGCTCGTTCACCCGCGCGGCGTGCGCGGCCGCGACGAGCGCCGTCTCGCACGCGGTCGCCAGGTACGACAGCTCCTCGTCAGTGCCGGCGGCGTCGCGCGCGCACACGATCACCCACCGCGGCGTCCCTGCCGACGCGTAGCCAAACCCGCCCGATTGGGTCGCGCCGGAGCGCACCGCCGCGATCCGCGGCGCGAGCGGCGGCTTCACCACCCCGCGCTGGGCCCAGGTGTGGCTGCGGCCGGCGAGGTGCTCGTGCACGAGGACGCCGTCGAGCCGGAGGCGCTCGTGCAGCTCTCCCGCCAAGACGTCCGCGATGCCGCGCTGATCGTCGGCCGCAGCGAGTGCGGTCAGGAAGTCGCCCGTGAACCGAAGCGGGGTGACCGCCACGTCGCCCACCATCGCGCCAAGGCTACCACGTACCGCAAAATGCGATGTTCCGCCCGGGGCACGGCCGGACCGCGAGCTCCGAGGTTTTACCGGATATCAGCGAGCCCGGCTCGTGATTTCCTGGCAATTTCCTCGATCTCGCGCACGGGCCTCCGGCGTGCCGAAGGATTGGCCGAACGCGCCCCCCGGAGGGGCTTAACCGACCACGGCGGGCCTCCTGAAACACCGGTATGATCGCTGCCGGCTGGAGTGTGCTTCCAGTCGGCATCGGGGGTGGGAGGCGTAGGTTGACGTGTTTTGCGCCTGCAGTAGGCTGGAAGAGATTGACATCTCCGGCTGGAAAGACGCGGTGGACGTGCGCATCGTGAGATCAGGTATGGGGCTTCGTGGGCTCGCGGCCGTGTGCGCGGCGGTTGCCTTTCTCGCCGTCGGTGCCGGCGCCGCGCTCGCAGACAGCCCGCCGCCGCCCCCGCCGGCCTCGCCTCCGCCGACCGGAGGCGCACCGCCGCCTCCGTCGTCAACGCCGACGCAGACCACGACCCAGACGACAACGACCCAGACGACAACGACCCAGACGACCACGACGTCGACGGCCCCGACGCGCAGGGCCGACACCCAGGCGCCAGCTCCCGTGGCGGGCCTGCACGCGATCACGAAGGTGCCCGGGAAGATCACCCTGCGGTGGGCCAACCCGCACGCGTCCGACCTGGCCGGCATCGTGCTCCGCCGCGCCCGGGGCGGCGCCTGCCCGTCCTCGCCGCATGACGGCGTGCAGGTCGGCGGCACGGGCGTGCGTACGGTGCAGGTGGACACGGGTGCCGCGGACAGAACCCGCTACTGCTATGCGGCCTTCGCCTTCGACGGGCACGGCAACTACTCGCGGATTGCGCTCGACCGCAGCGTCACGAACCCCGGCGACCGTACGGCGCCGGGACCGGTCACCGGCCTGACCGTGACGGCGAACGCCCGCGGCCAGGTCGTGATCTACTGGCACAACCCGCAGCGGGCCGGGATCGCCTCCGACGTCGTGCGCCGGGGCGTGTACCCGAGCTGCCCGACCGGCCCGGCCGGCGGATCGCCGGTCGGCGGCGAATCGGTCCGCAGCTCGCAGGTCGACCCGAGCGCGAAGCCGGGCGTCACCTACTGCTACCGCGTGTTCGCGCTCGACGCAGCCGGCAACGTGTCGGCCGCCGGGTCCGGTGCCGATGCGACGCCCCCGAAGCCCACGGCCGCCCATCACAAGGCCCCGGCACCGCAGAGCGCGCATGCCGCGAGCGGCCGCGGGCTCACTGCCATGCTCGTGCGCGTGGTCGCGATCGCCGGGTTGCTGATGCTGCTCCTCACCGCGGTTGCGACGATGGTGACCCGGCGGCGGATCCACTCGAGCGCCTACCTGCCCGCCGCGCGCGGCCGCCAGCTCGCCCCCGCCCGCCAGTTCGGGCCACGAGTGGCGATGACGGCGTCCGGCCCAGGCGCCCTCGTGATCCCGGCGCTGGCCGTGCTCGGCTGCAGCGTCGCGATCGCGCTCGTCCTGCTCAACCTCTGATCTGAAGGGCCCTTCATGCGCCGTCGTCTCCCTCTCGCACTCATCGCTCTCGCGACCCTCGCGGTCGCGCTCGCGTCGGCGGGGTCGGGGGCGATGGCGATCTCATCGGGGCCGCTGGGTGCACAGCCGGATCCGGTGCCGTTCGGCACCCAGGCGGTGGGTGTCACCACACCGGGGAAGACGGTGACGATCAGGAACGACACCGGCAGCGGTCCGATCCAGATCCAGAACGTCAACGCCTCCTCCGGCTACAACGTCGGCAACGACACCTGCAGCGGCCAGACACCACTGAACCAGGGCGACAGCTGCACGGTCGACGTCACGTTCACGCCCGGTTCGGCCGGGAATGACGACGGGACGCTCACGATCACCGACAACGACCCGAGCTCGCCGCAGACCGTGTCACTGACCGGCACCGGCGTCGCCGACCAGTTCTCGGCAAGCGGCCCGCTCGACTTCGGCGATCAGCGGGTCGGAACGACATCGGGCACCCGGTCGGTCATCGTCACGAACGACACCGACTACGACGCCACCCCGGCGAGCCCGAACGTCACGGGGACGGACGCGGGCGACTTCAGCGCGGCCGGGTGCACAGGGGCGGTGGCGGGCGGCGGTACCTGCACGGTGAACGTCGACTTCATCCCGGGCGCGACGGGGTCCCGCTCGGCGACGCTGAGCGTCGGGGGCCGGCAGGTCAGCCTGAGCGGCAACGGCACGAACCCGAACGCGAGCGTCTCGCCGGGGAGCATCGACTTCGGCAACCAGCCCCTGCACGTGATCTCGCAGACGGAGACGATCACGCTCGCGAACACCGGCACCGCGCCGCTGACGTATGCGAGCACGGGCGTCGGCGGCGCGAACCCGAGCGACTTCTCTGTGAGTGACGCGGGCTGCGCCGCCGCGATCACCCTCGCCCCGGGCGGCTCGTGTTCCGTCACCGTCGCGTTCAACCCGACGGCGACCGGCTCGCGCGCGGCGGTCGTCACCATCACCGACAACGATCCCCAGAACGGCACGCAGACGGTGAACGTGTCCGGCACCGGCACGCCGTCATCGGTCGGTTTCACGCCCGCGAGCGTGATCTACACGAACCCGATCCCCGCCGGGACGGCCTCGCCGGCGCACGTCGTGACCGTCCGCAACCTGACGAACACCCCCATGCCGATCACGGGGACTGCGCTCGGCGGCGCGAACCCGAAGAACTTCGCCCGCTCGGCCGACGCCTGCACCGGCGCGACGCTGCAGCCGAACGGCACGTGCACGATCCACGTCAGGTTCACGCCGTCGGCCGCGGGCCGGCGCACCGCCGTCCTCGCGTTGAAGGAC
>JBKPMQ010000079.1:0-11755 GCA_046732235.1 Actinomycetota bacterium | reverse complement strand
AGCCACAACAGCCCGACACAGCACACACAGGCGCACGCGCCGCCGACCACCATCCCGCCCCCGCCGACGAGCACCGCCCCGACGGCGGCGCCGACGTGCGGGGCGAAGAAGGGCCAGCAGGCGAAGGTGCGGCACGTCGTCTGGATCTGGATGGGCACGCAGGGCTACCGCCATGTGATCGGGAAACTGCAGGTGACGCCGTATATGAACCAGCTCGCTCAGGCGTGCGGCCTGGCGACGCGGTACACGGCGATCACGCACCCGGCGATCGCGAACGACGTGGGCGCGCTCGCGGGCAATACATACGGGCTCGTCCACAACTCGTGCGACACGGCCTGCACGACGACGGCGCCGAGCCTGCTCTCGCAGGTGAAGTCGTGGCGGGCCTTCATCGGCGGCATGCCCGGTGCCTGCCGCAAGCTGGAGGCTTCGCGAACCGCCTACTCACGACTCTCCAACCCCCCGACGTACGTGACGCCGCCGGGCTGCGAGAAGTTCGACCTCCCGATGGGGTCGCCGGCGCAGGGCCCGCTCCGGAAGATGATCGCGCACAATGCGCTGCCGGCGTTCACGCTGATCGTTCCGGACGGCTGCCACAACAGCGGCTTCGACAAGCACTGCACGGGCAAGAAGACGCGGTCCGCGTTCCTGGCCCGGGCCGACCTGTGGCTGCGGCGCTGGATCAACGTGCTCACCAAGTCGCCCGCGTACACGTCCGGGTCGACCGTCATCTTCATCACGTGGAACCAGGGCGCGCCGGCGAAGCCACTGCGGATCGGCTGCACGGTCCGCCCTGCGGGCGGCACCTGCCAGGTGCCGCTGATCGTCGTCTCGCCGTACACCAGACCCGGCACGGCCACGCCGACGCGGCTCAGCCACTACAGCCTCCTCGGGGCGACGGAGCGCCTGCTCGGCCTCCCGCGCCTCGGCCAGGCCGCCGGCCCCTCGGGCCAGAACCTCCTGCGAGCGTTCGGCCTGTGAGGCTCGGCGCGCTCGCGGCGCTCGTCTGCGCCCTTGTCCTTGCGGCCGGGTGCGGCGGAGGCGACTCGTCAGACGGCCCCGGCGCCGGCTCTGGGCCGCCCCCTCCGCCCGCCCCTCCCCTCCACACGAGCAGGGCCACGGACATCGTGAAGCCGTGGGTGACGACGTCCGGCGGCAAGTTCGTCGACCAGAGCGGACAGCCGGTGATCCTGCGCGGGTTCGACATGTCGGTCGGGGTGTCGCATCTCGCCCCGGTGGCGCAGCAGATGGGCGCGAACATGGCCCGCGTGTACGTCGGCTGGGACGCGATCCAGCCCCAGCCGCCGAAGGACGGCCGCTACCGCTGGGATGCGAAGACGCTCGGGAAGCTCGACCGCATGGTCGCGGCGCTCCGGGCGGCGCACATCAACATGCTGATCGACTTCCACCAGTTCCACTGGTCGCCGTACTTCGCCGAGGGCACATGCGCGGCGGACAAGCCGGTGTGCCGGGGGAGCGGCGTACCCGCGTGGTACTACGCCAACGGCCGCTTCCCCGACACGCGGAGCGGGCGATCGCACGCCGAGGCGGCGTTCTGGACGACCGAGGCGTCCCGCTCGCAGGCGTACTACAAGGCATTCGTGAGCATGATCGCCGAGCGCTACGCGCGCGACCCCAACGTGATCGGCTACGAGATCATGAACGAGCCCCACCCGGGCAAGCTGGGCGACACGACGGAGGCGACGAACACGATGCTGCGCTGGCAGGCCGGAATCCGCCGCGCCATCCAGAAGGTCGACCCGACCCGCACCGTGTTCATCATGTGCCGCGGCGGCGGCGAGGGCGTCGGCACCGCCGACCTGAAGCCGTTCGGGTCGCTCGACCACATGGCCCTCGACTGGCACGACTACTTCAACGGCGGCTCGGGCGGCTTCGACTCGGCCGGCGACAACTGGGTGCCCTCCTGGGCCGAGACCCACAACCAGGAGACGGCGAGCTACACCGGGACCGAGGCCTCCCAGGCGCGGGTGCTGCAGGTGCCGCTCGATCGGGCCCGCTCGTGGGGAATCCCGCTGCTCGTGGGCGAGTGGGGCTTCCACACCGGCGCACCCGGGAGCGACGAGTACCAATCGCAGATGCTGCAGCTCTTCGCGAAGACCGGCGTGAGCTGGACGCGCTGGCTGCTCGCGACCGGCGGCGGGTTCGCCCTGCTGAACGAGGACAACACGCTGACGCCGGAGGCATCGCAGCTCGCGGCGTCGATGCGCGCGGCCGCGGCCCCTTAGACGCCGGACAGGGCAAGCCTGCGCGCACCGATGCGCCGATCATCCCCGGCGCGACGCGTCTCCGTGGCCGCGCCAGGGCGTCAGGCTGACCCCGTCGACATAGGTGCCGACCGAGTCGGAGATGCCCCCGTCGGCGAGCTCGATCCGCGTGCTCGTGCGGATCGCTCGCACCTTGAACGCGTACACCTTCCACTCGGTGTTCGTGCGCCCGCGGCCGTCGGCGCTGATCCGGGCGATCACCAGCCGGCGCCAGTGGACGACCAGGACGTTCTCGGCTGCCGAGGTGCCGGGCCGAGGAGAGAAGTAGAGCTGCAGGCGGTAGAGGCGGCCGGGCCGGGTCGGCACCTTCTGCCAGATTCCGCTCGAGGCGTCGGAGTCGAGCTCCACGAACTGGCTGCCGAGGGCCGGGTCGCCCGCGACATGGTCCTGGATCTCGATGCTGGGGCCGAACGCCAGCCGCCAGCCGCGAATCGCCGGGAACGGATGCGAGCTCCCGGGAGGAACCAGCGGGCGCTCGAAGCTGCCGTTCACCACCACGTTTCGCAGCGGCGGCGGGGCGCCGGTCGCACTCGTCGGCGCGACGGTGAGGGCCGCCGCCGCGAAGGCGGCGCCGAACAACAGACGCACACGAGCCATAGGTCCCCTCCGATCTGCGGACGCCGGGGCGCGCGGGCCCCCTCCGTACAGCGCAGCGGCGGCCACGGGCGTTACACGAACGGTCGCAGGTCTCCGGGATCGACCGTTAGGCCGTCGCGACCGGCTGGGTCCGGCGGCGCCGGCCGGACCGCAGGGTGCCGCCGAGGAGCACGAGCTCGACCCGGTCGCGGAACTTCCACAGGAGCCACGCGTACCCGGCCGTCCCGACCACGATGCAGATGAGGAGCGCCGGGATCGTCGTGCCCACCGTCAGCCGCAGGAGCATCCCGAGCACGCCGTAGCACAGCAGGGAGCTCACGGCCACGACCGGGAACCCACGCCCGAACGGGTGCACCTTCAGGAAGGCCCGCACCTCCACCAGCGGAGCGACGTTGTTGACGAGGAGGCTGCCCGCCCAGGCGACGGCCGCCCCGGCGATCCCGATCTGCGGGATCAGCAGGAAGCTGAGCGCGAGGTTCACCGACAGGGCGACGATCACGTTGAGGAGGTTCCAGAAGCTGCGGCCGCCCATGAGGAGCACCATGTCGACCGGGCCGATGCCGGTGGCGACGAGCATCGTCACGGCGAGGATCTCGAGCGACGACGTGCCGCTGACGTACTCGGGCTTGAACACCTTCAGGAGGACCGGTGCGAACACCGCGAGACCGATGTACATGGGCCAGGCCAGGGTCATGAGCCACGCCGTCGCGACCTGGTAGACGTCCTGCGCGCGCTCACGCGCGCCGGCCGTCAGGAGCTCGGAGAGCTTCGGCCCGATCGCCTGGATGATCGCCAGGTTGACCACGCTGCCGGCGACCAGGTAGCGGGTCGACGCCGTGTAGATCGAGGCGCTGGCGGTGTTCATCAGCGATCCGACGAGCAGCGTGCCGACCCACAGGGTCGTCACTTGGAAGACGCCGGTGAGCCCGCGCGGCGCCGTGAAGACCCAGAACTCGCGGTAGAGGCGCCGCATCTCCGTCGCCGGCTTCGTCGGGCGCTCGCGCCGCTCCACCCGGTGGACGAGCCGCCCCAGCCATACGAGCGTGATCGCGAACGCGATCCCGATCGGCAGGCTCCATGCAACGGCGACTGCGAAGCTGCCGCCGCCCGCGAGCACGGCCGCCGCGACGGCGAGCGTCTGCGCCCCCGACTTCGCGATCCGGTCGAGCAGGGCGTTCGGGACCATCGTCCCGAAGCCGCGTGTCGCCGCAATGGCCACGGTGTAGGCGGACGAGAGCGGCAGGAACACCGCCAGGACGCGAATGTAGGTCGCGACGGCGTCGGCGTCCTCGTGGCGGTGGTTCGTGAAGATGGCCGCCAGCGGGGAGGCGACGGCGAACGAGATCGCGGCGAGCAGCACGCCGGCCGCGAACGAGGGAACCAGTCCTACGCGCAAAGAGCGGCGGACGTCCGCGACCCGCCCGCTGACCCGGTAGCTCGGGATCATGCGTGTGAGGCCTGTGTCGGCGCCGCACTCGGCGGTGTTCGAGAGGATCAGGAAGAGCGCGATCGCCTCGAAGAACGCGCCCGACTCGCTGCGGGTGAGCGAACGGGTGACGACGACCACAAGGGCGAACTGGAAGAGGCCGTTCGCCACTGCCCCGATGAAGTTGAGCGAGCCGCCCCGGGCGACCATCTTGAGGTCGTCCGCGCGCTCGCGCAGCGCAGGAGCGGGCTCGTCGAGGGCGGTCATCGCTCCGCCCTGTCGCGCTCTCCCGCCGGCCAGCCCATCCGCATGCCCAGGAACTCCTCCAGCCTCCGGTTCGGCTCGGCGAAGTGCGCCTCGAGCCGCTCGCGTGTCTCGGCCGCCATGCCCGCGGCCGGACGGGCATTGTAGGCCTTGAAGCCCGGCGCCCTGGGCGGGTCGGGCAGGCCGAGGAAGCGCAGGACGCCGGCGTACGCCGACGCCGGGTCGGCGAAGAAACGCTCGGCGCAGATCACGTGCATCTGCTCGGGCGGGAAGCGCTCGCGCCACGCCGCCAGCTGGTCGACGTACTCGCCCCTGGCCACATAGGCGTGGTGCTGCACGGCGCGGCTGGAGTAGGACGGGTCGGCGAGCATCCGCTCGCGCTCGCCGGCGAGGCGGGACGGCTCCAGGTCGAGCGCCTCCTCGAACGTCTCGGCGTCCTCGAACCCGCGGGCGTACTCCTGACGGTAGTGCGAATAGGCCCGCTCCACCGGGTCGCGCAGCATCGCGATCACGCGCGCATCCGGCACCGCCGCCGCGGCGCGGGCGGGGCCGTGGGGGTGGAAGAGGTAGTAGGGGCTGCCCTCGCCGGTGACGATCGGCCCGCCGTGGCGGCGCTCGCGCGCCCGCCGCGCCCACTCGGTGGGGAAGTGCGCCCGGTACCAGGTCAAGGAGCGGTCGGCGTGCAGGTCGAAGTAGTGCACGCCCTTGCTCGGGATCGCCGGCATCACCTGCGGGTGCTCGAGCAGGTAGCGGTAGAGCGAGGTCGTGCCGCTGCGCTGGGCGCCGATGATGAGGAAGTCCGGCAGCGGCCGGCGCCCCGCCGTCAGCATGTTCCAGGCGGTGACGGCCTCTCGGCCGGCGGTGATGACCGGCGCCGGCATGCGCGAGTAGTTGTCGTTCTTCGATCCACGCTCGCGCGGCATCAGCGGGCCTTCCCGCGATGTCGGCCTGGGAGACCCACTAGCCAACCCCTTCGAGGGGCGCGAGCGAGTGGGGCTTCTGGAGGCTGTAGCCGAACCGGGCGACCCGCTCCTCGAGCGTCTCCATGGCCTTCTCGATGTCCGACCCTGTGCCCGGGTTGTGGCGCGCGAGCGACCAGCGCCGGAAGTACGAGTCGTTGATGTCGGTGCGGACGTGGAGCCCGCTCGGGCGCGGCTCGAGATCGAGGAACCGGTAGACGTCGGCCAGGCGCTCGTCCGGGCTCGACACGAACTCCTCGTAGCGCATGACGAGCATGTGATCGATGGACGCGGCGTCCTCGAGCATCAGCTCGTGGCAGTGCAGCCAGTGCTCGACGAGCGACGAGTACGACATCCGCCGCCACGTCCGCCGCTTCCGGCCGAACCGGCGTGTCGCAGCCGCGACGGCGATCGGGTGGCGCAGGATCATGACCATGCGCGAGTCCGGGAAGAGCGCCTGCAGGAAGCGAGACCGGATCAGGTTCGGCGGGGACTTCTCGACCAGCACCGGCCTGGACGAGTCCCAGTACTTCCCCCACTGCTCGAGCAACCGGGCGCGGCTGGCGTCGGAGACGAGCGCGGAGGTCTCGGTGAGATGCGCCTCGGGGTCGAAGCCGAACCGCCCGGGCCCGCCGTATGCACGCCCGGGCCGGTACACCGTCTGCAGGTGCTGGCCCTCGTCTTCCGGCACATGGGTGCCGGAGAAGCCGCTCACCTCCGGATGCTCGGCGAGGCAGCGGGCGAGCAGCGTGGTCCCGCTGCGGTGCAGGCCGCCGATGAACACGAACGTGTGCTCCTGCCAGTCCATCGTCACGCCGGGACGAGCGCCCTCCTCCGCGCCCGTCGAATCCCTCGCCCCCGCACGGGCTCCGTCTCCGTCTCCGTCTCCGTCTCCGGCCCTCGCATCATCACACGGTAGGCGATCGCGGCGGCCACCAGCATGATCGGAAGGCGCTCGGTGATCTCGTAGTACGGCACCTGGATCAGCGCGATCAGGAGCGCCACGTGCGCCCAGAACGCCCACGGCGACCGCCACCGGGCCGAGCGGAAGAGCGTGTAGAAGAACCACAGTATCCACAGGCCGAGTCCGGGGATCCCGTGCGAGAAGACGAGCAGGAAGATCTGGCTCTCGGTGCCGACGGAGCTCTGCGTCGGGTCGGAGGAAGGCAGCGGCGCGCCGAAGCCGAGGGCGGGCGAGTCCAGGAGCCGCTGCTGCGCCTCCTGGTCGCGCTGGATGCGGCCGGCGTCGCCGGTCTTGTGCTGGAACCGCCCCTGGGCCAGATCGCCGAGCGGGCTCACCGTCAGCACCGCGGCCAGGATCGCGATGACCGCCACCACCCGGCCGACCTGGCGGAAGTCCCCGCGCATCGCGAAGCGGATCGTCGCGTAGGCGATGCCGATGCCGAGGCTGAGCCACAGGCCGCGGTTGAGCGAGAACACGACCGGGACGAGCGAGAGCGCCATCGTGATCTGGAGGGTCCGCTTCCACGCCCCCGCCCCGGCCTGGGTCATCGCGCAGATCGCAAACGGGGTGAGCATCGCAAAGCTCGAGCCCCAGGCGTTCGTGTAGGGGAAGAACGTCTCCGGCCGCCCGACGGGGAAGCCGAGAAAATGCTGCACCTCTGCGAACTGCAGGTGGACGTGCTCGAACACGTACTCGTTGCGCAAGAGCCCGTGCGGGAGCACGAGCTCCATCGGGCTCGCGAAGCTGACGTTCGGGAAGAGCACCCCCAGCCACCCACCGAACACGATGAGGATCCAGTAGCAGCTGAGGGCGTTCACGATCGAGCGGATGGAGAGCTTCCACTCGGGCACGTTCACGATGTAGAGGAAGATCACGGTGCCGGCGACGTAGAACGACGCCCTCCAGGCCCAGGCGATCATCCGCCCGGTTTCGGTGAGCTCGAGGGCGGAGGCGCACATCCACATGACGAGCAGCAGCCAGATCCCGAACCGGCGCGGCACCCTCACCTCCCCGCGGCGGAGCGCGAGCGACCCGGCGAGCGGAATTGCGATCAGCACCCAGACGACCGCCGAGAGCCCCATGAGCCAGAACACGGGCAGCAGGGCGAACATGGCGTAGGCCTGCCAGCCCTGCGGGAGCACCCACCCCGGAGGCAGGTTGAGATTGACCGGTGCAGCCTGAATCCGACGCATGGTTGTCCTTACGCGTGCTGGCGCAGGTAGCCGTAGCGGAGCAGGAGCGGCCACGTCACGAGCACGACGATCGAGCGCGTCCTCCGGGCCATGCCCGTGCGCCAGGCCTCGTCGGCGCGTACCTGCTGGCGGCCGTGCGCGAACCGCATCGGGTTTCCGCGCACGCTGTGCTGCCCGGACACCTCGACCGAGTCGCCCACGCCGGAGAGGTCATGCCGGCCGCCCTCGCCCATCTCGGCGAACATGCGCTCGAGCTCGCCGCGGGGGTCGGCCGCGAGCGACTCGTACCGCATGCCGACGGTGGGGACGCGCAGCCGCCGCAGCACCTCGAACGCGAGGTTGCACTCCATCCAGCGGACACCCGCGCGAAGGGGCGAGAACTCCTGGAAGAAGGCGTCGCCGTTCGTGATCTCGGGCCGGGCCATCCGCTTCGCCCACGAGTGGGCGGCGCCGCGGCTGTCGCGGACGAGGTGCAGCACCCGCAGCCGCAGTCCCGCACCCTGCGCGGCGCGCAGGAAGTAGGCGTAGGGCGGGTTCTTCGTGGAGTCGACGACGACCTCCGCCCCGGACACCTTCTGGATCGCCCGGTACAGGCTCGCGGTCAGGTCGGCGTAGCGCTCGACCTTGCGCCGGTGCTCGCGGGCCAGCCTGCCCATCAGGAGCAGCGGGACGTTGCGGTGGCGAAGGACCGCGCTCTCGAGGTCGAGCACCTCCTGCACGTCGACGTTCTCCCATCCCCCGAAGGCTTCCTGGCCGACGGCCGTCCAGAACGGGCACTCGTCGAACTGTAGGCCGCAGCCGCAGAGCTCGTTGCCCTCCGGCCCCGCCTGCCAGACGTAGCGGAGCTCGCCGACCGAGACGAAGCCGGGCACCTCGGCCAGGACGTGGGCGAGCAGGGTCGAGCCGCTCCTCCCCCACCCGCCGATGTAGAGCACGGGGACGTCGCTCATGCCCGCCTCCGGGTCGCAGCGGTGGACACGGCGCGGCGCTTGGCAGCGCGGGTGCGGTCGAGGAGCTCGTCGACCAGCTGCTCGAACATCTCGACGGCCGGGCCCGGGCCGGAGCCGGCGACCGGCAGCCCGGCGGCCTCGCCGGCGAGGCCGAGGGCCCCGTCGAGGTGCGAGCGCAGATCCTCCTCGGTCTGGGCGAGCAGGATGGCACCGTCACGGGCGATCCGCTCCGTGAAGGCGCCCTGATGGTCGTCGACGTGCTCGCCGAGGCTCTTGCGCCGGGGGACCACGATCGGGCGCTTGCCGAGGTTCGCGGCGAGCATGATCGTGCCCGGCCCGCCGTGGCAGACGACGGCGGCCGCCTCGCGCACCATCGCCTCCATCTCGTCGTAGCCGAGGTAGTCGCGGTGCTCGGCCAGGCGGGGCACACCGGAGGTGCCGGTCTGCACGAAGCAGCGGGCCGCCTCGGAGCCGCCGTCCTCGAGCCAGCCGTCGATCCAGCGCGACATCCGGTCGAACGGGTGGAAGTCCGTGCCGACGGAGACGAAGACGAGTGGCAGCTGCGCGTTCAGAACAGCCCGCCGATCACGCGCGCGCCGGGGTAGAACTTCCGCTGCTCCTCCCACTGCACGACGAAGAGGCTCGTGAACGGCCGGCACAGCTTGCCGGTCAGCGTGGGCGAGTCGATACGGTCGTACACCTCGAGGTAGACCGTCGGCACGCGCATGATCCGGGCCACGATGAAGAACGGGAAGGCGACGCCGGCGCCGTCCGACACCACCACGTCGGGGCGGAAGCGCGGCACCATGCGCGCGGCCAGGAACAGGTTGCGCACGGTGTTGCGCAGGTTGCGCGTCGTCGGGAAGTGGGCCCAGGCGACGTCCTCACCCGCGAGCAGCGAGCGGCTGTCCGGCAGGTCGAACGTCACCCATTTGCGCTCGTGCTTGCTCCACCAGGGCTTCAGTTGGTGGAGCTGGATGAGATGACCGCCGGACGAACAGACCAGCATCACCTTCACAGGAGCTCGGTCTCCCGCGCCTGACTGGGCTGCAGCATGGCGTCCGCGGGAGCCGTTCCGCCGAGGTATCCGCCGTACTCCTGCGACTCGTCGGGGGCGCCGCCCACGAACACGAATCCGAGGCGGGGCGCGGCGCACGCGTCGAGCGCGCGCCCGAGTGCGACGAGGTGTGGGCGGCTGGCGAGCCGGGCGCGGGCGACCGCGACCACGGCGTCGACCTTGGTGCCGAGCACCATCGCGTCGGTGACGGGCAGCATCGGAGGCGCGTCCACGAGGACGACGTCCGCGCGGCCGCGCAGCTCGCGCAGGAGCTCCGTCATCGCCCGGCTGTCGAGGAGCTCGGCCGCATCGCCCGGGATCGGGCCGGCGGGCAGCACCTCGAGCAGGCCGCCGCCGCCCGTGGAGGTCGTGCCGTTCGAGCCGACGTCGACCGGGTGCTCGCGGCTGACGTCGACGATCGTGAGCGCGTCGCCGAGCTGGCTGTGCCCGGAGAGGATGTCGCTGACGCCCATGCGGTCGTCGAGGCCGAAGAAGCTTCCGAGCGCGGGCCGGCGCATGTTCGCGTCGACGACGACCACGTGCTGGCCGGCGCGCGTGAGCGCCACGGCGAGGTTGGCGACGGTCGTCGAGGTGCCCTCGTCGTCGGAGGCGCTCGTGAACATGATCACCTTCATGCCGCGGCGCAGGGTCGTGGCCAGGTTGAGCTTGAAGATGCGGTACGCCTCGGCGGTCGGCATCTGGGCCGCGCCCGGGGGCGAGAGCAGCACGACCGCGTACTCGCGCAGCGCGCGCGGGCGGGCGGGGATGCTCGCGAGCAGCGGCAGCCGCAGCCGGCGGCCGACCTCGGCCACGGTGCGGACGCGCGTGTCGAGCAGATCCTGCAGGAAGGCCAGGATGATTCCCAGGATCAGGCCGAGGACGAGACCGATGGCCGCGTTTCGCGTCGTCTTCGGCTGCGTCTGGCTGGCGGCGTCTGCGCCCTTGGGAGCCAGCTGGAGCCCGGTGTTCAGCAGCTGGGCCTGCTTCTTCGTGAGGTTCTCGGTGTACGTCTTCTGTTGCCTCAGATCCTGCTGGTACTGCGCCTGCGAGATCGTCGGCGTGTTCCCCAGATTGATCGCGGTCCTGTAGTCCTGGATCTCGGTGTTGAGCCGGTCGAGCTGGTCCTGGTAGTTCTTGATCGACTGCTGGATCGGCAGCTGATCGAGGTAGTTCGAGTAGCCGCCGCCGTAGGTGGACCAGAAGTTCGCGAGCTGCTGGGCGGTGCGTGGGTTGGCATCGGTGACGGTGAAGTCGACGGCGTCGACGACCGGGTCCGCGCTCACCTTGGTCTCGCTCAGGAGCTGCTCCGCGCTGATGCCCTTCACGCGCGCGTGCTGGATCACCCAGTTGGCACCGGCGGTCGTCGCGAACAACGGCGCGTGGGCGGCCGACCACGCGTTGGTCGCGGTGTTCTTGCCGTTCGAGGACTGCGCGGCGGCGGTCGTGTTCACGAGCTGCGACGAGGCGGCGTAGAGCTTCTGCTGCCGCTCCGAGAACCCGATCGCGGCCGCGGTGACCATCACCGTCACGAGCAGGGTGATCCACTTGCGCCGCCAGACGACACCGATGTAGTCGCTCAGCGAGACCGACTCATACCAACCGTTTTCCACTACCAGATCCTCTCGGGTCGTCTGCGTGCCTACGGCCTCGGCCGTGCCGGGCCTGATGCCGCCGCCAATCGGCTCCGCCCGGCGCGGGGACGCCGGTCTGCTGCGGGGGACCTGGTTTCGTCCAGGAACACCCGGCCTCCCCTGCCAATGGTACTCCGCGCCGGTATTGCGTCAACCCTGCACATGGGCAGTATTAGCACGTGATTGACGGATTCTGGGACGACGCACGGGTACGGTGTTCGGCATGAGGGACGCCGACGCCTGCATGCGCGGACTGGCAGCCGCGGACGAGCGCG
The DNA here is from genome assembly GCA_046732235.1 of Actinomycetota bacterium. Classification (GTDB taxonomy): domain Bacteria; phylum Actinomycetota; class Thermoleophilia; order Gaiellales; family JAICJC01; genus JAICJC01. The sequence continues at coordinate 154 of JBKPMQ010000079.1, read as the reverse complement.
TCCACGTCGGCGCGCAGCCGCCGCCGGGATACCGCCGGGTCGACTCCTACGTGGTGCTCCCGTCGCTGCGGCGTCCCGGCATGCTCGTGCCCCCGGGCTCACGCCGCGGAGCGGCCGCGGCGGCGCGCCAGTACCTGCTCGTGCCCGGCCGGAA
>JBKPMQ010000078.1:0-28032 GCA_046732235.1 Actinomycetota bacterium | reverse complement strand
CAAGGGAGCTTCGCGGCTGCCGCCATGGCCGCGATCGTAGTGCAGCCGGTACAAAACCCTGCCACGCGGGGTGGCACGATTCCCGGCATGCGACGGCGCCAGCTGCTCGAGCGGGCGGCCGCCCTGCCGTTGGCCGGGGCGCTGGCAGCATGCGCGGGCACGGCGCCCGCCTCGACACGGCAGGCGGCGCGAACCGCCGCCGGACCGATGACGCTCTCCGACCTGGCGACGCGGCTGCGCGGGCCGCTGCTCCGGCCGGGGACGACGCACTACGCGGGCGCGAGCGCGATCTCGAACGAGCGCTATGCCGGCGTGCGCCCGCAGGCGATCGCGCGGGCCGTCGTCGAGGAGGACGTCGTCGCGTGCGTGCGCTTCGCCGCCCGGTCGTCGCTCCCGTTCACCGTCCGCTGCGGCGGGCACAGCTATGCCGGCTACTCGACGAACACCGGGCTCGTGTGCGACGTGCGCCGCCTCGACACGATCAGCCTCGCGGCCGACCGGCGATCGGTGACGGTCGGCGCGGGAGTGCTCGCGATCGACCTGATCACGGCCCTCGCGGCGTACGGGCTGGCCGTGCCCACCGGGTCGTGCCCGACCGTGGGCATCTCCGGCCTCGCGCTCGGCGGCGGCGTCGGGTTCGCCGCCCGCGCGATGGGAGCCACCTGCGACGCCATCCTCGCCGTGCGCATCGTGACCGCCGACGGCCGCGTCCGGGTCGCCGACCCGGCCACCAACCCCGACCTGCTGTGGGCCTGCCGCGGTGGCGGCGGAGGCAATTTCGGTGCCGTCACGGCGCTCACACTCGCAACGCATCCCGTCTCGACGGCGGCGTACGGGTTCTGCGACTTCCCGTGGCCGCAGGCGATCGCGGCGCTGGCCGCCTGGCAGAGGGTCGCACCGCACGGGCCGGACGAGCTGTATCTGATCTGCGCGCTCGAGACCGGCACGTCCGCGCCCCAGGTGCGCGTGTTCGGCCAGCTGCTCGGAAGCGGCGAGGCGGCCCTGCGCGCCGCGATGGCGCCGATCACGGCGGTCGCCGGCGCGTCGCTCTCGACGGGGTCGGGCACCTACCTCGATCTGCAGCGGATGTGGGCCGGGTGCGCCGGCGAGACGACCGCCGCGTGCCGGACGATCCAGCCGGCCAGCTTCGCCGCCCGTTCGGCCTACGTCGCCCGCCCGCTCGGGTCTGCCGGCGCCGGCGCGATCGTGCAGGCGATCGAGCAGCGACAGACCGCCGGCGTCGGATCCGGCGCGGTGCTGCTCGATCCCTACGGCGGCGCCCTCAACCGGGTCGCGCCGGACGCGACCGCGTTCGTGCACCGCGACCAGCTCTACTCCGCCCAGATGCTCGCCTACTGGGGGTCGGACGGCGAGGGCGCGGCGGCGAATACCTGGCTGGACGGGCTCGAGTCGGACCTGCGCCCGCACACGTCCGGGCAGGCGTACCAGAACTACATCGATCCCGGCCTGCACGGCTGGGAGCAGGCCTACTACGCCGCGAACCTGCCCCGCCTGCGCGCGATCAAGCGCACCTGGGATCCCGACCGGGTGTTCCGCTTCCGGCAGGGAATCCCACCCGCCGCTGCCGGATGACTACGGTACCCGGGTGCACGAGACGGCGGCCGATCTCGAGGCGCTCCAGCGCCTGCTGGACAAAAGCTACGGCGCGTCCGGCGACCACATGCGCCGCATCATCACGCCGGAGCGGCGGCTCGATGCCGTGGCGCTGGCAGCCCGGCTCACCGGCGTGCGCCTGCTCGCGCTCGCGACCGCGACGGCCGACGGGCGGCCGATCGTCGGCCCGGTCGACGGCATCTTCTACCGCGGCGCCTTCTGGTTCGGGTCGGCGCCCGACTCGGTGCGCTTCCGCCACATCCGGGCGCGGCCCGACGTGAGCGCGACCCACATCGAGGGCGAGCCGTTCGCGGTCACCGTCCACGGCCGCGCGCACATCATGGACCTGCGCGACCCCGTGGCGGCCGGCTTCCGGGACGCGCTCGTCGAGCTGTACGCGCCCCGCTACGGCGAGGAGTGGATCGGGTGGGCGGAGAAGCACCCGTACGCCCGCATCGACGCCCGCCGCATGTACACGTTTGTCTACGAGGAGGAGGGGGCCGGATGAGGCATGCCCGCAAGGAGCTCTGGTTCGAGGTGCCCGAGCGGCGCGCCTACCTCAACATTACGCCGCAGGTGGAGGAGTTCGTGCGTAGCAGCGGGATCCAGCACGGCCTCTGCCTCGTGAACCCGATGCACATCACGGCCGCGGTGTACGTGAACGACGACGAGTCCGGCCTGCTGGCCGACATCGACGACTGGCTCGAGCGGATGGCGCCGCACGAGCCGGTGTCCCAGTACCGCCACAACCGCGGCGAGGACAACGCCGACGCCCATCTGAAGCGCCAGGTCATGGCCCACCAGGTCGTGCTCGCCGTCACCGACGGCGGCCTGGATCTCGGCCCGTGGGAGCAGGTCTTCTACGCCGAGTTCGACGGCCGGCGGCGCAAGCGCGTCCTGTGCAAGGCTATCGGCGAGTAGGACGGCCGGCGCGCCTATCCTCCCTCTTCGAGAATGCGCGCCCTGGTGAAGAGCCGCGCCGAGCCGGGCCTGTGGCTGGAGGACGTCCCCGAGCCGGAGCACGGCATCAACGACGTCCTGATCCGCGTCCGGCGCACGGGGATCTGCGGCACCGACGTCCACATCGAGCGCTGGGACAGCTGGGCGCAGCGCACCATTCCCGTCCCGCTCGTGATCGGGCACGAGTTCGTCGGCGAGGTGGTCGAGGTCGGCTCGAACGTGAGCGACTTCCACCCCGGCGACCTCGTGAGCGGCGAGGGCCACGTCGTCTGCGGCCGCTGCCGCAACTGCATGGCCGGGCGCCGTCACCTGTGCGCCCACTCCCAGGGCGTCGGCGTGACCCGGCCGGGCGCGTTCGCCGAGCTGATCGCCCTGCCGATGACGAACATCTGGCACCACTGGCCGGGCGTCGACGAGGCCGTGGCGGCCATCTTCGACCCGTTCGGGAACGCCGTCCACACCGCGCTCGCCTTCCCCGTGCTGGGCGAGGACGTCCTCATCACCGGCGCAGGGCCGATCGGCTGCATGGCCGCGGCGGTCGTCCGCCACGCGGGCGCGCGGCACGTCGTCGTCAGCGACCCCAACCCGTACCGGCGCGGGCTCGCGGCGGGGATGGGCGCGAGCCTCACCGTCGACCCGGGTGAGCGCACGCTCACGGACGTGCAGCGGGAGCTCGGCATGACCGAAGGGTTCGACGTCGGGCTCGAGATGTCCGGCAACCCCGACGCCCTGCACAAGCTGATCGCGAGCATGTCCCACGGCGGCCGCATCGCCCTGCTCGGCATCCCCACCGAGGAGATCGCCATCGACTGGACGCAGGTCGTCTTCAACATGCTGACGCTGCGCGGGATCTACGGCCGCGAGATGTACGAGACCTGGTACCAGATGACCGTGATGCTGCAGTCGGGCCTCGACATCTCGCCGGTCATCACGCACCGCCTTCCGTACTCCGAGTTCGCTGAGGGCTTCGCCATCGCGGGCTCGGGCCACTCCGGCAAGGTCGTGCTCGACTGGACGGAGGGCTGATCAGTGGACACGGACCTTCGCGACGACCTGCGGGGGCGCCTGGACGACATCCGCCAGGCCGGCCTGTACAAGTCCGAGCACCTGATCAGCACCCCTCAGTCGGCCCGGGTGGGCGTCGTCGACCGCGGCGAGGTGCTGAACCTCTGCGCGAACAACTACCTCGGCCTGGCCAATCACCCCGCCATCGTCGAGGCCGCGCACGACGCGCTCGAGCGATGGGGCTACGGGATGGCGTCGGTGCGGTTCATCTGCGGCACTCAGGAGGCCCACCACGAGCTCGAGGAGCGGCTCGCCGCGTTCCTCGGGACCGAGGCCGCCATCCTGTTCGGCTCCTGCTTCGACGCCAACGGCGGCCTGTTCGAGGCGCTGCTCGGCCCCGAGGACGCGGTCATCTCGGACGCCCTCAACCACGCGTCGATCATCGACGGCATCCGACTCTGCAAGGCGCGGCGGCTGCGGTTCGCGAACGGCGACATGGACGAGCTCGAGGCCCGGCTGCGCGAGGCCGCCGACGCCCGTCACCGCCTGATCGCGACCGACGGCGTGTTCTCGATGGACGGCTACTACGCCCGCCTGGCCGAGATCTGTGACCTGGCCGAGCGCCACAACGCGATCGTGATGGTGGACGACTCGCACGCCGTCGGGTTCGTGGGCGAGGGCGGCCGCGGTACCCACGAGCTGCACGGGGTGATGGGACGCGTGGACATCATCACCGGCACGCTGGGGAAGGCGATGGGCGGCGCCAGCGGCGGCTACGTCGCTGCCCGCGCGGAGGTGGTCGATCTCCTGCGGCAGCGGGCGCGGCCGTACCTGTTCTCGAACAGCCTGGCGCCGCCGATCACGGCCGCCAGCCTGCGCGCGCTCGACCTGATCGAGGGCTCGGCGGAGCTGCGCTCGCGCCTGGCGGCGAACACCGAGCACTTCCGCGCCCGGATGGGCGAGCTCGGCTTCGAGATCCTGCCCGGCACGCATCCGATCGTGCCGGTGATGGTGGGCGACGCCGTCAAGGCCGCCCGCCTCGCCGACGGCCTGATCAGGCGCGGCGTCTACGCCGTCAGCTTCTCCTACCCGGTGGTGCCGCGCGACACGGCCCGGATCCGGACGCAGATGTCGGCCGCCCACTCGGGCGACGACCTCGACTTCGCCGTCGAGCAGTTCCAGGCCGCCCGCGCGGAGATCGAGTAGCGGCCGTCGCGGAGCAGGGGACTGTCCCCGGTTTACCCGGGGACAGTCCCCACGCCGCGATCTACTCGATGAACTGGGCGTGGTGCTGCACGGCCACGCCGCCGATCTTGGTGAACTCGCCGCCCACCGTCACCGAACCGTCGCCGGCCGCGAGCGCCTCGACGCCGAGGGTCGTGTTCGCGGACGGGTGCCAGCTCTGCAGCGCCCCGGTGGCCTCGTCGAGCGCGACCAGCTTGTCGCGGGAGGCCTGGACGGTGCAGAAGTTGTTGCCCGGGATCAGTCCGCAGTACCCCGAGAAATGGCCGCCGAAGTAGAGGATCCCGTCGAGCACGGCCATGTCGACCACGTTGCCGTTCGTGCCCGCGATGTAGTTCAGCGTGCCGTCGCCGATGTTCCAGCTGATCATGGAGCCGCCGTTGCCGGTGGCCGCCCCGAAGAGCGTGTCCCCGTCCTGCGTGAACCGGAGGATCTGGAACGGCCGGAACGTCTGCAGGTCGGCCGTGTGCCACGCCCACGGCACCGTGGCGCCCGTGGTCGTGTTGACGGCACCGACGCCGATGAACGACGCGCCGTTCAGGGTCCGGAAGAACCCGCCCAGCACGACGCGCGTGTTGCCCGAGTCGACGGCGAACGCGCGCACCTCGTTGTCGACCACGGGGGCCCACGTCGTGTCGAGCGCACCGGTGGTTGCGTCAACCCTGACCGCGTACGGATGGCTCACGCCGCCCATCGCCGTGAACGAGCCGCCGATGTAGAGGTTCGAGCCGGAGACCTTGAGACCGCGCACCGCCTTGTTCGGGTTGGGCGGATGGAACGCGGTGACGACCGCGCCGGTCGAGTTGTTCACCTCGACGACCCGCCTGTGGGTCGCGCCGCCGACGGTCGAGAAACCGCCGCCGATGTAGACGTTCGATCCCGACGTGTCGATGGCGTAGACCGAACCGCCGGTCACGTTGGGGTTCCAGTTCAGGAGGGCGCCGGTGTCGAGGTTGACGGCGGCCACCCCGTTGCGGGTGACGGCGCCGGCGCCCGTCGAGCCGGCCGGGAGCATGGCGGTGAAGCTGCCACCGAGATAGACGATGTTGCCGCGAATCACTTCGACGCGAACCGTGCCGTTCGCCTGCCATGTCTGGATGGGCCTCGAGCCCACGATTGCGGCGTCAGCCACGGACGCCATTGCCAGGGTGGCCACGCCCACAGCGAGCAGGACCACACCTCGGATACCCGTTCTCCTCACACCAGCCTCCTGTTGTCTTCCTCCCGGAACGCGCCGCTCTTTCGCGCCATGTTACCGGGTGTATGGAAAGTGTCAATCTCTGGTGGCCCAAAAGTTTGCACCGAGTTGCGCAAACTCCGGGTGGGAGCCGCCGGTGTGCAGGCGTCGCGGCGTCGGGTGGCCGGGGGCGGACGGCTGGCCCATCACCGCCCCCCGCCCGGTCACCTGCATAACCGGTGCCGGGCACCGGTTATGCACGCGGCTAGGTCGTCGCCGCCGACGCGATCTCCGTCTCCGGCGCCGGCGCCGTGTCGCCCTCGAAGAGCGCGGCGACGCTCGTGTCGATCGCCTCGGTCACGATCTGGGACGCGTTCAGCACCTTCAGGATCGCCTCGGCCTGGGGCACCGCGTCCTGCGAGATCTCGATCACGGCCGCCGAGGAGCCGGGCTGCATCGACTTGCCGAGCGACTCGAGCTGGCTGTTCTTGAACCCCGAGTCGCGGAGCTTCGACGTCAGCGCGCCGATGCTGCCGCCGGCGAGGATGCCGATCGGGCCGCCGATGATGCCGATCGCGCCGCCGAGCAGCGCGCCGCGGCCGGCGCCCCAGTCCTTCGACTCGACGAACTTGACCTTGCCGTCGTCGCGCACGACGAGCACGGCGGTGTTGCCGACGCGGTCGGGGAACGCCCCGCCCACCGATGCTGCGCCGCGGGTGCCGCCGTCGATGGTCGCGAAGCTCGCCGCCAGGATCATGCGGGTGGAGTCGGCCATGTCGCCTCCGTTCGGTTGGGAACTCACCACCCTACTCCCGCGGTTTGAAACCGGGGTTAGGATCGGGCCGCCGACGTGAGGATCGACGCCTTCGCACACATCTCGCCCATCCGCTACCTGGAGCGGGTCGAGGAGATCCTGGCGGGGCCGGGCGCGAGCGCCGCGGTGCGCGAGCACGGCCCGTGGCTGCGCGAGGATCCGGTGCTCTACGACCTCGACGCGCGCGAGCGGGCGCTGGCGCCGTTCGATGACTACCACCAGGTGCTTGTGCTCGGGGCGCCGCCGATCGAGGAGCTGGGCGAGCTGGCGGTCACGCGCCAATTGGCGCGGCTCGCAAACGACGAGATGGCCGGGCTCGTCCGCGACCACGGCCGCTTCGTCGGCTTCGCGGCCGCCCTGCCGCTGAACGACGTCGACGCCGGCCTGGACGAGCTGCGGCGGGCGGTGCGCGACCTGGGCGCGCTCGGGTTCCAGGTGTACTCGAACGTCAACGGCCGCCCGCTCGACGACCGCCGCTACCGGCCGCTGTTCGCGCTCGCCGAGGAGCTCGACGTCGCGATCTGGCTGCACCCGACCCGCAGCCCCGCCTGGCCGGACTACCCCACCGAGACGGCCTCGCAGCACGGCATCTGGTGGTCGATCGGGTGGCCGTTCGAGACCGCGGCGGCGATGTGCCGGCTGGTCTACTCAGGCGTCCTCGAGGAGCATCCGCGCCTGCGGATCCTGACCCACCACGCGGGCGCGATGATCCCGTACTTCTCGGGCCGGTTCCGCAAGATCCAGACCGAGGACCAGCGGCCGGCGCTCGAACGGTTGCCGCGCGAGCCGCTCGAGTACTTCCGCCGCTTCTACGCCGACACCGCGCTCTTCGGCGCACCGCACGCGCTGCGCTGCACGCTCGCCTTCTTCGGCCCCGGCCACGTGCTGTTCGGCACCGACATGCCGCTGGGCGGCCCTGACGTCGTCGCCGAGACGATCGGCGACGTCGAGTCGCTCGCGCTGGCGGCCGCAGACGAGGCGCGTGTCTACTCGGGAAACGCCCGCGAGGTGCTGCGGTTGTGAAGGACGGGTGCCAGGCACCGGATATTCACGAGTGGTGGCGGGACGCGGTCATCTACCAGATCTATCCCCGGTCGTTCCAGGACTCCGACGGCGACGGAGTCGGCGACATCCGCGGGATCGCCCGCCGGCTGGACGAGCTGGCCGCCCTGGGCGTCGACGCCCTCTGGCTGTCGCCCATGTACCCGTCGCCGCTGGCCGACGGCGGCTACGACATCAGCGACTTCACCGGCGTCGATCCCCGGCTCGGCACCCTCGACGACGTCGCCGACCTGATCGCAGCGACGCACCGCCGCGGGATGCGCCTGCTGCTCGACCTTGTCCCGAACCACACCTCGATCCAGCATCCCTGGTTCCGCGCGCATCCCGACTGGTACATCTGGGCCGACGAGCCCGCGAACAACTGGCGAGCGGCGTTCGGCGGGTCGGAGTGGACGCGCGACGGACGCGGCGGCCGCTGGTACCTGCACTCGTTCTTCCCGGAGCAGCCCGACCTCGACTGGGCCAATCCCGCCGTGCCCGCCGCGATGCAGGACGTCGTCCGGACGTGGCTCGACCGGGGCGTGGACGGCTTCCGCCTGGACGCGCTCGACTCCCTGGGCAAGCACCCCGACCTGCTCGACGACCCGCCGGCGACCCGGCCGCCACCGTTCCCCGATACCCCCGACGCGGCCGGGCTCGAGCGCCGCCACTCGCGCAACTGGATGCCGGCGATCCGCCCCGTCCTGGGGGCGCTGCGCGAGGCCGCCGGCGACGCCTTCCTGGTCGGCGAGGTGTACCGGCCGACGGACGAGCTCGGGCCGTACCTCGAGCACCTGACGTCCGCGTTCGTGTTCGAGCTCCTGTTCTCGGACTGGCGGGCCGACGCCGTCGGCAGGGCGATCGAGCGGGGGGCCGGGCTCGGCCGCCCGGCCTGGGTGCTCTCCAACCACGACTTCGGCCGCGTCGGCTCGCGGATCGGCGCGGACAACAGGCGCGCCGCCGCGATGCTGCTGCACACCCTCCCCGGGCCCGTGTTCCTCTACCAGGGCGACGAGATCGGCCAGCTGGAGGGCCCCGGAGGCGACCCGCCCGTCGACCGCTATGACCGCGACCGCGCCCGCCACCCGATGCAGTGGGACGCGGGGCCGCAGGGCGGGTTCACCACCGGGACGCCGTGGCTCCCCGTCGTCGACCCTGGAGGGCGCAACGTCGCCGACCAGCGCGCCGATCCGGGGTCGCTGTGGTCGTTTCACCGCGAGCTGATCGCGTTCCGGCGCGGGCTGCGCGGCGGCCTCGAGGTGGTCGCGGCCGAGCCCGGCGGCCTGCTCGCCTACCGCCGCGGGGACGTCCTCGTCGCGCTCAACCTGGGGCAGGAGACGCTCGAGCTGCCGGCCGGCGAGCCACTCGTCCGCACCCATCCCGAGGACCCGGCGCTCGGGCCCGGCGGGGGCGCGATCCTCCGAAGCTAGATGATTGATTCCACGCACCCGCGCGCCTGGCATCTAGCCTACGTCCATGCCGTGGGACACCGGCCTGCACCAGCTGGACGCAGAGACGGACTTCCAGCGGGCGCGGCGGCGTCAGGTGCTGGCAGCCCTGTCCGGACGGCTGCGCCGCGAGCCCGACGACATCAACCTGATCCTCCCCTTCGACGAGGTCGTCCGGGCCCTGGGCCGAAGGGGCGAGCGCTCGCTCGGCCTGCAGACGATCGCACTGTCGAGCATCGTCGGGACGGTCGACCGCACCCGTGACTTCGACCGCCGCTTCCGCCCGCGGTCGAACCGGCTGCGGGAGCGCTGGCAGGGGATCGACATGGCGCTTCGGCGCGGCCGGGGCATGCCGCCGATCTCGGTCTACCGCGTCGGCGACCTCCACTTCGTCCGCGACGGCCATCACCGCGTCTCGGTGGCGCTGGCGATGCGCCTCTCGGTGATCGAGGCCCACGTCACCGAGATCGAGACCGAGATCCCGGCCGACGGCATCTCCCGCCGCGGCGACCTGGTCGTCAAGGACTACCAGCGCCTGTTCCGGCAGCGCGTGCCGCTGCCCCCGGAGATGTCGGCGCGGATCCGCGTCAGCGACCCGTGGGACTACGCTCAGCTGTCCGAGGCGGTGGAGGCGTGGGCGTTCCGGCTCGTCCAGGACGAGCGCAGCTTCCTCGACCGCCCGACGGCGGCCCGGCGCTGGTTCGACGAGGAGTACCTGCCGGTGGTCGCCATGCTGCACGACGCCGGGCTCGTCGGCGACGGCACCGACGCCGAGGCCTACCTCCGCGTCGCCTGCGACCGCTACCGGCTCATCCGCACCCACGAGTGGAGCGACGAGATCGTCGCCCGCCTGCGCCCGCGCCCCCGTCGCGGCAGGCGGGCACAACCCTGAATAAACGGGGTCAGACCCCTTTTATTCAGGGGCTGGCTCTTCCGCGGGCTCGCGCTCGGCGGGCACCGTCTGCTGCACCGTCGTCTCGGCCTCGGAGCGCCTCGCCGACCCGTCGGCCAGCGTCAGGTTCTCGCCGCTGTCCGGGTCGAAGACGTGCACCTTCTCGAGGTCGACCCAGATCTCGAGCTCCTGATCCTCGGCCGCCTTGCTCGCCGCATCGAGCCGCGCCGTGATCTGCACGCCCTCCTGGCCGGCGCCCAGATCGCCCGTGCCGGCGTCGGCGGCGAGCTCCTGCAGGTGCTCCGCCGTCGCCCGCTCGCCCTGGACCGTGAAGTAGGCGAACTTGTCCGACCCGAGCGACTCGAGCAGGTCGATCTTGGCCTTGACGGTGGCCCCCCGGTCGCGCTTGTCGGCGCCGATCAGCGACGCATCCTCGAAGTGCTCGGGGCGGATCCCGACGATGACGTCGCGCTCGCCGCTCCCGAGCCCGCGGGCCCGGTCGGCGGGGAGCCGCAGGTCGCCGAGCGGCGTCTGGAGCGCGCCGTCCTTGGCGTGGGCCGGCAGGAAGTTCATCGCCGGCGAGCCGATGAACCCGGCCACGAACAGGTTCAGCGGGTGGTCGTAGAGCACCTCGGGCCGGTCGACCTGCTGGATCTCGCCGGCGCGCATGACGGCGACGCGGTCGCCCAGCGTCATCGCCTCGACCTGGTCGTGGGTGACGTAGACGGTCGTCGTCCCCAGCCGCTTCTGCAGCCGCGACACCTCGGTGCGCATCTGCACGCGCAGCTTGGCGTCCAGGTTCGAGAGCGGCTCGTCCATGAGGAACGCGTTCGGCGTGCGGACGATCACGCGCCCCATCGCCACCCGCTGGCGCTGGCCGCCCGAGAGCTGGGCCGGCTTGCGGTCGAGGTGCTGGGTCAGGTCGAGGATGTCGGCCGCCCACTCGACCCGCTCCTTGATCTTCTCCGGGTTTTCCTTCGCCAGCCTGAGCGAGAACGCCATGTTCTCGCGCACGCTCATGTGCGGGTAGAGGGCGTAGTTCTGGAACACCATCCCGATGTCGCGGTCGCGCGGCGACTTCTCGTTCGCGACCTGGCCGCCGATGCGCAGCTGCCCGTCGGAGATGTCCTCGAGCCCGGCGATCATGTTCAGCGTCGTCGACTTGCCGCACCCCGAAGGGCCGACGAGGATCACGAACTCGCCGTCGGCGATGGTGAGGTTGACGTCGTTGACGGCCAGGGCGCCGTCCGGGAATCGCTTGGTGACGTGGTCGAGGACGATCTCTGCCATGACCCCTACCCTCCTTCGATTAGCCCTTCACCGCGCCGGCCGTGAGCCCGGCGACGATCCGGCGCTGGAACAGCATGACGACGATGATGACGGGGATGGTGATGACGACCGCCGCGGCGGCGATCGACCCGGTGGGCTGCTGGAACTGGGACGCCCCGGTGAAGAAGGCGATCGCGGCCGGCACCGTCCGCGCGTCGTTCGTGGACGTGAGCGAGATCGCGAAGACGAAGTCGTTCCAGCAGTAGAGGAACACCAGGATGGCGGTGGTGAAGATCCCCGGCGCCGCGAGCGGCACGATCACCCGCCGGAAGGCCTGCAGCGGCGTCGCCCCGTCGAGCGCCGCCGCCCGCTCGAGCTCCCACGGGATCTCGCGGAAGAACGCCGACAGCGTGTAGATCGAGAGCGGCAGCGAGAACGTCATGTAGGGGATGATCAGCCCGATCCAGGTGTCGAAGATCCCGAGCGTCCGCCACAGGTTGAACATCGGGTTCACCAGCGAGATGGCCGGGAACATCGCGATCAGGAGCGCCGACGCGACCAGCATGCGCTTGCCCGGGAAGTCGAGCCGGGCGATCGCGTAGGCCGCCATCGCGCCGAGCGCTACGCCGAGGATCGTCGAGATGATGGCGATGCCGATCGAGTTCACGAGCGCATGGGTGAAAAGCGGCTGGTTGAAGATCCCGCGGTAGTTCTCGAGCGTCCACTTGTGCGGGTAGAAGCTCCCGTCCGTGAGCGTGCTCGGGTCCTTGAACGAGAGCGACACGAGCCAGAGCACCGGGATCGCCGCGATCAGGACGACGATGACGTTCGCAACCCCCCAGCCGAACCGCTGCCGTGTGGTGACGTTCATCGCACTCCCCTCACGTCCTGGCCCGGGGCGGCGGCCCCGAAGCCCTTGATGTAGCCGAACGCGATCAGCGCCGTGCAGAGGAAGATCAGCACCGACATGGCGGAGCCGACCCCCAGGTTCAGCGCCGTGAACAGCTGGTCGTAGTTGAGGATCGAGACCGAGCGCGTGTTCTGCGACCCCTGGGTGAGGATGTAGATGTTGTCGAAGATCCGGAACGCGTCGAGCGTGCGGAAGAGCAGCGCGACGAGGATCGCCGGCTTCATCACCGGCACCATCACCCGCCAGAAGCGCTGCCACGCGGTGGCGCCATCGACCCTGGCCGCCCGTAGCAGCTCCTCCGGGACGAGCGAGAGGCCGGCGAGCAGCAGCAGGGCCATGAACGGCGTGGTCTTCCACACCTCGGCCAGGATGATGATCGCGACCGCCTGCCACTGATGCGTGAGCGGCGCGGACGTGCTGTCCCCGAACCAGCTCACCAGGTATCCGGTGCCGGGCGTCCACGCGTACTGCCAGCTGAACGCGGCCACGACGGTGACGATTCCGTACGGCAGCAGGACCGCCGTGCGGACGACGCCGCGGCCGAAGATCGCCCGGTGCATGACGAGCGCCACCGCCATCCCGAGCACCAGCTCGATGACGACCGAGACCACGGTGATGAGCACGGTGATGCCGAACGCCTGCCACCACAGGCCGGTCGAGGAGAGAATCGTCGTGTAGTTGGAGATCCCGATCCACGTCTTGTCGCCGGGGAAGCGCAGGTCGTACCGCTGGAACGACAGGTAGATGGCGTAGAAGATCGGGTAGACCGCGACGAGCGCCATGACGGCCACGGCCGGCGCGCACAGCATCCACGCCAGCTTGCGCTCGGCCCGCTGGCGCTCGGTGAGCATGCGCTTCTCCTGCCGCCGCCCGACCGGCACGCCAGCCTCGGCCACGGCCCCCATCTTCGGGGCGCGGAACAGTCTCATGGCACCAGCCCCTTCGAGTTGATGGCGTCGTCGATGCGCGATCTGAGCGTGCCCAGGTCACTCGCCGAAACCGAGGTCGGCGGCGAGAGCGTGTAGGAGATCTGCAGCGACACGCTCTGGTATGCGGGCGTCTTCGGACGGACGCTCGCGTTCTTCAGCGTGTCGAAGATCGCCTTCCACATCGGGTAGGCCTTCTGGAACTTCGGGTCGGAGTAGATCGACTCGAGCACCGGCGGCAGGCCGCCGAGCACGGCGTTGCGGATCTCGTTCTGCGGGTTGCGCAGGCACTGGATGGCGGCGAACGCCTGGGCCTTGTGCTTCGAGAACTTGCCGACCGCGAGGTCGATGCCGCCGATGGTCACGTGCGTCGGCTCCCCCGGCTTCACCGTCGGATACGTCGTCCACCGCATGTTCTTGAAGATGTCCGGGACGTCCGCCTTGGCCGACGGGTAGACGTACGGGTAGTTCAGCTCGAACGCCGCGACGCCGGCCTCGAACTGGAGCCGGGTCTGGTCCTCCATCTGGTTGCCGATCGACGGGTCGACGCCCTTCGAGTGCGTGAGCGCGTGGATGGTGTCGAGCGCCTGCACGGCCGGCCGCCCGAGGACGACTCTCTGGCCGTTGGGGCTCACGATCTGGCCGCCGGCGGAGTTCACGAGCGTGTTGAACCAGACGGTGTAGCCCTCGTACTGGGCGCCCTGGATCTCGATGTAGTGCGGCTTGCCCTCCTCGGCGAGCCGGTTCGCCATCGCGATCATCTGCTTCCACGTCTTGGGCGGGTGCGGCACCAGGTCCTTGCGGTACCAGAGCAGCTGGGTGTTCGTGTTGAACGGGGCCGAGTAGAGCCGGCCTTTCCACGTGGCGGTGTCGACCATCGTCTTGAGCGTGCCCTTCTCGACCTGCTGGGCCAGGTGCTGCGGCCACGGCTGGATCCAGCCGGCCTCGGCGAACTCCGGCGTCCAGGTGACGTCGAGGCCGAGGATGTCGAGCGACGAGTCGTCGGCGGCCAGGCGGCGCACCATCTGCTGGCGCTGGCCGTCGGCCGCGTTCGGGAGCGTCTGGATCTTGATCGTGTACTGGCCGTTCGAGTGCGCGGAGCACTGCGCGGCGCTCTTCACGAAGGCACCGGAGAACTCGGGGAAGATGTACCAGTTGAGGGTGACCGGGCCCTTGGTCGTGCCGCCGCCGCTGCCGCATGCGGCGGCGACTGCCAGAAGACCCATGACCCACACGACGACGCCCAGGACTCGACGCGTACTCACCGTGAGACGAGGTTTTCCCCGCCCCGTAACTGACAAAACATCGGTTCGGCGATGTGGGGTCAGACACCGTCCGAAAAGTGCCGCCAACGTGCAACACCCTCCGTTCGGGGTCAGACCCCGTTTTCAGTGTTTCCGGGCGGTGGGCCCGGGGGAAAGGGTGAGCGCGGTGTCCGACTTCGTCCATGTGGGCCGGGGGGTGCGCGACGGCGAGCGCAGCGACCCGCCGGTCACGATCATGCTGCGCCCGCTGGCGAGCCCGCTCCCGATCGGGTTCTTCGCCTTCGCCATCGGGTCGGTGCTGTTCTCGGCGCTCGAGCTGGGCTGGATCAACCACGCTCAGGGCCCCGAGCTGGCCGTCATCATGGTCGTGTTCGTCGCGCCGATCGAGCTGCTCGCGTCCGTGCTCGCGTTCTGGGCCCGCGACAACGGCGGCGCGACGGCGCTCGGCCTGTTCGGCATGACGTGGGGCACGGTCGGCGCGATCGAGCTCACCTCGCCGACGGCCCGAAGCCCCATGCTCGGGGCGTTCCTGCTCTGCATGGGGGCGGTCATCCTCGCCTTCGGCATCACGTCCGCCTTCGGCAAGCCGGTGCTGTCCGTGCTGAGCTGCATCTCGTGCGCCCGGTTCGTCGTCACGGGCATCTACCAGATCCACGGCGGGCTGCGGTGGGAGCACGCCTCGGGCTGGATCGGGCTGCCGATGAGCGCGGCCGCCTTCTACCTCGCGCTTGCGCTCATGATCGAGGATACGCAGCGCCAGACGATCCTCCCGCTCGGCCGCCGCGGCGCCGCCCGCTCCGCGCTCGAGAGCCACCTGAGCGACCAGGTCGAGGCGATCGAGCGCGAGGCGGGCGTGCGCCGCCAGCTGTAAGCGGGGACAGTCCCGGTTTACGCCGGCTCGGACAGCTGCGCCATCCGCATCTGGTTGCCGGACGGGTCGCGGAAGCCGGCGTCGATGCCGTACGGCTGCTGGGTCGGCTCCTGCGAGAACTCGACCCCGCGCGTGCGCAGCTCCTCGTACGCGGCGTGGCAGTCGTCGACCGAGAAGAAGAGCCCGCCCGCGGCGCCCTTGGCCACGAGCGTCTCGAGCGCGGCCCGGGTCTCGTCGTCGAAGACGGGCGGCCCCGGAACCGTCATGAGCGCGAGGGCGACGTCGTCCTGGCCGGGCAGGCCCACGGACAGCCAGCGGAACCCGCCCAGCTCGGGCAGCGTCACGTCTGCCCGCACCTCCATGCCCAGCTTCTCGGTGTAGAAGGCGAGCGCCTCCTCCTGGTCGTGCACCCAGACGTTCACGTTGGTCAGCTTGTTCAGCATGGTTTCCCTCCCCGGGAATCGATTGGCTCCACGCTAGCCAGCGACCAGCGAGGTGTCTTCTCGAAACGTGCTGGACGGCCGCCGCGCCCAGGCGAGGGCGAGGCAGCCGGGGACGGGAACCCGGTCGGCGGGCGGGTAGGCCGCGCGGTAGGCGGTCGGGGACAGCCCGTACGCGCGCCCGAAGCTGGTGGTGAACGAGCCGACGCTGCGCAGGCCGACCGCCATGCAGATCTCGGCCACCGAGTGGTCGGTGTTGCGCAGGAGCGCCGCCGCCCGCTCGAGGCGGCGGGTGAGCAGGTACTGGTGGGGCGCCTCGCCGAAGGCGCGCCGGAACTCGCGGCTGAAGTGGGCCGGCGAGAGGTGGGACGCCCGCGCGAGCGCCTCGACGTCGAGGCGCTCGCGGTAGCGGGCGTCGATCAGATCCTTGGCACGCAGCAGGTGGCGGGCCGGCGGGACGGGCTTCATGCGGCGGCGGCGCCTCCATCGGCCTGCTGGCGGAGCGTCACGAGGGCGACCTGCCCGGACTGGCGCACCTCGACCGGCTCGTACGCCGCGGTGCTCGCGCCGTCGCGGAACAGCCGCTTGCCGCTGCCGAGCACGGTCGGGTAGATCATCAGGCGGTACTCGTCGACGAGGCCGGCGTCGTGCAGCGCATGCACGAGCGAGGTGCTGCCGGCCACCAGGATGTTGCCGGCGAGCTTCTGCCGGAGCCCGGCCACCTCGGTGACGGGGTCGCCGGACAGGATGGTCGAGTTCTGCCAGCCGGCGTTCTCGAGCGTCGAGGAGACGACGTACTTGGGCATGCCGTTCATCCGCGCGGCGAACCCGGCCTCGTCGTCCCTGTCCGGCCACGCCTGGGCGAAGCCCTCGTACGTGACCCGGCCGAGCAGCATCGCGTCGGCATCCATCAGCTCGTCGAGCTTGTATCTGTCGCCCTCGGGCCCGCGGTCGAACTTGAAGGCCCAGCCGCCCTGCGGCGTGCCCTCGGATCCGCCGGGATCCTCCATGACGCCGTCGAGCGAGACGAACTCCGAAACCACGATCCTTCCCATTCTGATCCCTCCCCGGGTGAGTGTGCTGGTGGACAGACTCGCAGGCGTTGGGAAAGTCATCGGGACCGACCTTACGCGTCGTGGCGATTCGCTCTACCCTCTTTCATACATGAAGGGACGATGAACGGGAGCGGACGTGCGCGTCCTGGTGGTCGAAGACGAGCCGCATATGGCGGACCTGATCCGCCGGGGCCTCTCCAACGAGGGGCTCGCCGTCGATGTCGCGGGCGACGGCGAGGAGTGCCTGCGGATGGCGACCGCCACAGCCTACGACGCGATCGTCCTCGACGTCATGCTGCCGGGCATCAGCGGCTTCGAGGCCTGCCGCCGGCTCCGCGACGAGGCGGTGTGGACGCCGGTCCTGATGCTGACGGCCCGCGACTCGGTCGACGATCGTGTCACCGGCCTCGACGCCGGCGCCGACGACTACCTGGTGAAGCCGTTCGCCTGGCCGGAGCTGCTCGCGCGGCTGCGCGCCCTCATCCGCCGCGGCGACCACGAGCGGCCCACCGTGCTCGCGGTGGGCGACCTGCGCCTCGACCCGGCCACGCGCGCCGTCCACCGCGGCGACGCCGCGATCGAGCTCTCCGCCAAGGAGTTCGCGCTGCTCGAGACGTTCATGCGCCGGCCCGGGGACGTCCTCCCGCGCGCGCACCTGCTCGAGCGCGCCTGGGACGTCGGTTACCAGGGCCGCTCGAACGTCGTCGACGTCTACGTCGGCCATCTGCGGGCGAAGATCGACGTGCCCTTCGGGGTGCGCACGCTCGAGACGGTCCGCGGCAGCGGCTACCGGCTGCGCCCCCGCGACGGAGAATGAGCCGGACGCCGATCAGGATCCGGGTCGCCGCCGCCTTCGCGGTCGCGATGGCCTTCGTGCTGCTGGCGACCGGCCTGCTCCTCTACGTCCGGATCGGCGGCGAGCTCCAGACCGCGCTCGACCGGGAGCTCCAGCTGCGGGCGTTCGACATGACCACGATCGTCGAGGATCCGCAGATGTCGCTCGCGACGACGGGGACGCACCCGTTCGTCGAGAGGGGCGAGGCGTACGCCCAGCTGCTCGACCTGGACGGGCGGGTGGTCGACGCGACGCTGCCGCTCGGCGGCGCGCGCGTGCTCACCCGGGCCCAGGTGCAGGCGGCCGGCCACGGCACGATGTTCGCCAACGTGGACGCGCTGCCGGGCCTGAACGAGCCTTCGCGGTTCCTGGCGACGCCGGTGAGGCGGGGCGGGCGGCACCTCATCCTGGTCGTCGGCGCGACGCGCGAGAACCGCACCGAGACGCTGGGAGGCCTGCGCAAGGAGCTCCTGATCGCCGGCCCGATCGCGCTCCTCCTGGCCTCGCTGGCCGGGTACTCGCTCGCCGGCCTCTCGCTGCGCCAGGTGGACTCGATGCGCAGGCGGGCGGCGTCGATCTCGGCGGCCAATCCCGGCGAACGGCTGCCCGTCCCGGAGACGCGCGACGAGATCCAGCGCCTCGGCGAGACGCTGAACGCCATGCTGGAGCGGCTCGAGGCCGGGATCGAGCGCGAGCGCGGGTTCGTCGCGGATGCGGGGCACGAGCTGCGCACGCCGCTCACGCTGCTGCGCACCGAGCTCGAGCTCGCCCTGCGCCACGCCGCGTCGGCCGAGGACCTGCGCGACGCGGTGCGGCGCAGCTCGATCGAGGTGGACCGCCTCGTCCAGCTGGCGGAGGACCTCCTGCTGATTGCGCAATCCCACGCCGGCCGCCTGGCGCTGCGGGTCGAGCCGCTCGACACGGCCGACCTGCTCGCGTCGACCGCCAGCCGGTTCGAGTGGCGGGCGCAGGAGACGGGCCGCAGGATCGCCCTCGACGCCGGCGGCGAGACCTCGCTCCGCGGCGACCGCGTCCGGCTCGAGCAGGCGCTCGGCAACCTGATCGACAACGCCCTGCGCCACGGCGGGGGCGACGTCGAGCTCTCCACGACGAGCGCGAACGGGGCCGTGGAGCTGCACGTGGCCGACCACGGGCCGGGCATGCCGCCCGAGTTCATCGAGCGCGCGTTCGAACGCTTCACGCGCGCGGACGCCGCCCGCGGCCACGCCGGCGGCGCCGGCCTGGGGCTCTCGATCGTGCGCATGATCGCCGAGGCACACGGGGGCGCCGCCCATGTGCAGAACCGTACCGGGGGCGGCACCGACGTCTGGGTGACGCTCCCGACGGCCGGTCCGCCGGCCGATGTGACCGGCGCCCCTTGACAAGTGCTGAACGGAACATTTACCTTCCTCTTAGGAAGATGAAAAATTCATGAACGCGGACCTGCGATTGCTTGACTGCTTCGCGCTGACCTGTGACGGAAGGCACATCGCGGTGCCTCCAAGCGCCCAGCGGCTCCTGGCCTTCCTGGCCCTGCACCCGCACCCGCTGCGGCGAACGTACGTGGCCGGATCGCTGTGGCTCGACAGCACGGAGGAGCGCGCGCACGCGAGCCTGCGCTCGGCGCTTTGGCGGTTGCAGCAGGCCGGCGCGGAGGTCATCGAGGTGCGCGACGCCCAGCTCGGGCTGGCGCCGTCGGTGCGCGTCGACTACCGCGACGCGGTCTGCCTCTCGCGGGCGCTGCTCGACCGCCGCGCGACCGACCTGCAGGCGGTGGTCGACTGGGCCACGCTGGCCGGTGAGCTGCTGCCGGACTGGGACGAGGAGTGGGTGACGGTCGAGCGCGAGCACCATCGCCAGCTGTCGCTGCAGGCCATGGAGGCCCTCTCCGAGCGGATGATCACCGCCGGCACCTTGCCGCAGGCGCTCGAGGTCGCGCTGGCCGTGTTCGCCCGCGAGCCGCTGCGTGAGACGGCCCACCGGCTGATGATCCGCGTCCACCTGGCGGACGGAAACTCGTTCGAGGCGATCCGCCAGTACCACCTGTACGAGCGGCTGACGCTGACCCGCATCGGCCTCCCGCCTTCGGCGCAGATGCGCGAGCTCGTGTCCGACCTGCTGCCGGACGAGCTGGCGCTCCCCGGCGCCGCTGCATAAACGGGGTCAGACCCCTTTTATGCAACGCGTGAATAGCCGGTGCCTGGCACCCGCTATTCACCGCCGCCCTGTTGCCCGAATGGCGGCGGTGACGGCGCCGTGACGGCGCGGTGACGGGCGGCTGGTACCACCTCCTCAGCACCGAACGAGGAAGTCGGGGGAGGGAAGCCGGATGATGCGGTGGGTCATCGACGGAGCGTTGAAGTTCCGCCTGCTCGTGGTCGCCCTGGGCGCGGCCGTGCTGGTCGCCGGCGTCCAGCAGTCGAGCACCATGCCCGTCGACGCGCTGCCCGAGTTCGCGCCGCCGCAGATCGAGGTGCAGACCGAGGCCCTGGGCCTGTCGGCGCCCGAGGTCGAGAGCCTGGTGACGCTGAACCTGGAGGAGCTCCTGAACGGCACGCCCTGGCTGACGTCGATCCACTCGACGTCCGTGCCGGGGCTCTCGTCGATCCTGCTCAGCTTCGAGCCGGGCACCGACGTCCTGCGCGCCCGCCAACTCGTGCAGGAGCGGCTGACGCTCTCGTTCGCGATCCCGAACGTGGCCAAGCCGCCCATCATCATCCAGCCGCTCTCGACGACGAACCGGGTGATGATGATCGGCCTCTCGTCGAAGACGATCTCGCCGCTCGAGATCGGCGTGCTCGCGCGGTGGAACATCCGCCCGGCGCTCCTGGCCGTCCCCGGCGTCGCCAACGTGGCCATCTGGGGCCAGCGCGAGCGCCAGCTGCAGGTGCAGGTGGAGCCGCAGAAGCTGCTCGCCGCGAACGTCAGCCTCGACCAGATCGTGCGCACGACCGGCAACGCGATGTGGGTGTCGCCGCTGACGTTCCTGCAGGCCTCGACGCCGGGCAGCGGCGGCTGGATCGACACGCCGTCGCAGCGGCTCGAGGTGCGCCACATCTTCCCGATCTCGACCGCGGCCGACCTCGCCAAGATCGGCGTGGACGGCGCGGCCCCGCTGAAGCTCTCCGACCTCGCGAACGTGACCGCCGACCACCAGCCGCTGATCGGCGACGCGCTCCTGACCGGCGGCGAGGACAGCCTGATCGTCGTCGAGAAGTTCCCGAACGCCAACGCGCTCGACGTCACCCGCGGCGTCGAGGCGGCGCTTCAGAAGCTGCAGCCGGGCCTGGCGGGGATCCACGTCGATACGTCCGTCTCGCGGCCGGCCACCTACATCGACGACTCGATCTCGAATCTCGAGATCGCCCTGATCGCCGGCGCCGTGCTCCTGATCGCCGCCCTCGGCTGGCTGCTCCACGGCTGGCGCAGCGGGGTGATCGCGGTCTTCGCGATCCCGATCTCGGTCGCGGCCGCCATTCTCGTGCTCGACCTGCGCGGCGAGACGGTGAACCTGATGATGGTCGCCGGCCTTTTGATCGCGCTCGCGATCCTGGTGGACGACGCCGTCGGGTGCACGCGCACAATCGCGGCCCGCATCCGCGCCGACCGCGAGGAAGGCCGCGAGACGCCGGCCCACACGCTCGTCGTGGACGCGGCGGTCGAGGCCCGGCGCGGCATCGTCTACGCGACGCTGATCGCGCTCCTCCCGCTGATCCCCTACCTCTTCTCCGAGGGCGTCGACCAGGCCGTCGCCGAGCCGCTCGTCCTGTCGCTCGTGCTCGCCGTCCTGGCGTCGCTGATCGTCTCGGTGACGGTCACGCCGGCGCTCTCGATGCTCCTGTTCACGCAGGGTGCGTCGAGCGACGGCGTCGGCTCGCCGCTCCTCGGCCGCCTGCGGGGTCGCTACACGCCGCTCGTCGAGCGGGTCGTCCGCGCACCGCGGCCCGCGTTCCTCGCGTCAGCCGCCGTGCTCGTGCTCGCGCTCGCGGCGGCACCGTTCTTCACCCAGTCGCTGCTCCCGTCTTTCCACGACCGCAACCTGGTGGTGCGGTGGAACGCGGCGCCGGGGACGTCCGAGCCGGAGATGGCCCGTCTGACGGCCCGGGTCGGGAACGAGCTGCGGTCGATCCCCGGCGTCGCACACGTCGGCGCACACCTCGGCCGGGCCGTCCTGGGCGACCAGATCGTCGATGTGAACTCGGCCGAGCTGTGGGTCACCGTCAAGGGCGACGCCGACTACTCGCAGACAGTCAACGAGGTGAAGGATGCTGTCTCCGGCTACCCGGGGGTGTCCGAGAACGTCAGCACCTACCTCGACGAGCGGGTGAAGCACTTCGACACCCAGGCCGACACCGGCACGGGCAAGGACATCACCGTCCGCGTCGAGGGCCCCGCCTTCGGGACGCTGCGGAGCACGGCGGCGCACGTGCGCGACATGATCTCGCACCTCGACGGGGTCTCCGACCTCCAGCTCGAGCAGCCGCCCGAGCAGCCCAACATCGAGGTCGAGGTCGACCTGGACAAGGCGAAGCTCTACGGCCTGAAGCCGGGCGACGTGCGCCGCGCCGCGGCCACCATGCTGGCGGGGCTCGAGGTGGGCAGCCTGTTCGAGCAGCAGAAGGTGTTCCAGGTCGTCGTCTGGAGCACGCCGGACAGCCGCAGCAGCCTGTCGTCGATCAAGAACCTCCTCATCGACACGCCGACCGGCGGGCACGTGCGGCTGGAGGACGTCGCGAACGTCCGCATCAGCCCGACACCGACGGCGATCGAGCGCGACGAGGTGTCGCGCCGGATCGACATCGGCCTGAACGCGAGCGGCCGCGACCCGGGGGCCCTCGCCGCCGACATCGACCACAGGCTGGCCTCGACGCCGATGCCGCTCGAGTACCACGCCGAGGTGATCAACACCTACCAGACGGCCGAGACGCTCCACCGGCGCATGTTCGCGTCCGGCCTGGCCGCGCTCGTCGGCATCTTCCTGCTCCTCCAGGCGGCGTTCTCGAGCTGGCGCCTGGCCGCGCTCTTCACGCTCACCCTGCCCGTCTCGCTCTCCGGCGGCGTGCTGGCGGCCTTCGTCTTCCGCACCGACATGACCCTGGCCACGCTGGCCGGGTTCATCGCCGTGCTGGCTGTCGCCGTCCGGGGCGGGATCGCCGTGCTGACCCGTGCCGGCGCGCTCGAGGCCGAGGACGGGCGGCGGACGCGGGCGACCGCGGCCGTCGAAGCGGCCGGCGAACGGCTCGGCCCGCTCCTGACCACGGCGATCGCGACCATGATCGCGCTCGTCCCGCTGATGGTCACCGGATCGATCCCCGGCCAGGAGCTCGCCCAGCCGATCGCGGTCGTGGTCTTCGGCGGACTGATCACGACGACGCTCGTGACCGCGTTCATCGTCCCCGCCATCTACACGGTGCTCGGCCCGCGCCGCGAGGCCGACGCCCCCGACACCACCGAACTCGCGACCACCTGACGGAGGGATCCGGATGCAGCGCCGAGCCATGACACACCTGCTTCTGATCGCGGCGGCGCTGACCGTGTCGGCCTGCGGCTACTCGGCGGCGGCCGAGGAGGGGGGCGATGGGCCCGCCAAGGTCGAGGCCATCGAGGACTCCGACCTCTCGAAGGTCGTGCTGCAGCCGAGCGCCGCCAGACGCATCGGGCTCGAGACGACGACGGTCTCGAGCGGCCCGGTCGACCGCAACCTGGTCGTGCCCGGGACGGTCGTCGCGAGAGACGGCAGTGGCAGCATGGCGGTGCGGGTGACGCTGCCCGGCGCTTCGGCAGGGAGCGTCGACGCGTCACGCCCGGCGCGCATCCTCGGCCTCGGCGGCCAGGAAGGCCTGGTTGCGCCGGCCCAGGCGCCGCCCCCGGGCCTCGCCGGGGGCGGCGGCGCGCGCTTCTACCGCCTCGACGGCGCGACCACCGTCCACGTGGGGCAGCGCCTGCGCGTGCAGCTGGCCGAGAAGGGCGGGAGCGAGCGAAAGACCGTGCCGTACTCGTCGGTGATCTACTGGATCGACGGCGGCGCCTGGGTGTACACGCAGATCGCGCCATTGACGTTCGTGCGCGCGCCGATCGACATCGAGCAGATCGACGGCGACGTGGCGATCCTCAGGTCCGGCCCGCCCGCCGGCACACGGATCGTGAGCGTCGGCGGCGAGGAGCTGCTGGGGACCGAGTTCCAGATCGAAGGGGAGTGAGCCGCTCCCGATGATGCGCTGGATCGTCCGATCGAGCCTGCAGTTCCGGTTCATCGTCGTCGCGCTCGCCGTCGGCATGATGGCCCTCGGCGCGACCCGGGTCCAGGACATGCCGGTCGACGTGTTCCCGGAGTTCGCGCCGCCGTTCGTCGAGGTGCAGACGGAGGGGCTGGGCATGTCGACCGAGGAGGTCGAGCAGCTCATCACGATCCCGATGGAGCAGGCGCTGAACTCGACGCCCAACCTGGACGTGATGCGCTCGAAGACCGTCCCCGGGCTCTCCTCGATCCAGCTGATCTTCAAGCGCGGCACGGACAGCCTCGAGGCCCGCCAGCTGGTGAACGAGCGGGTGGCGATCGCGATCCCGAGTCTGCCCGCGTCGGCCGGCATCCCGTGGGTGCTCCAGCCCCTCTCGGCCACGAGCCGGGCGATCAAGATCGGCCTGACGACCGACCGCTACAGCCTCACGAATCTCTCGATGATCGCCTACTGGACGATTCGCTGGCGGCTGATGGCGGTGCCCGGCGTCGCCAACGTGAACATCTGGGGCGACCGCTGGCAGCAGCTCCAGCTCCAGTTCGACCCGGACAAGCTGAAGGCCCACCGGGTCAGCGTCGACTTCGCCTCGTCGGTCGCCTCCGACGCGCTCGACTTCGGCCTTCTCAAGTACACGGACGCCGCCAAGAATCGGGTGGGCGGGTTCATCGACAGCCCCAACCAGCGCCTCGGCATCCACCACGTGCTGCCGGTGTTCACGCCGCGGTCGCTGGCCCACATCACCGTCCCCGGCCGCTTCAACGCGGACGGCACCGCGACCACCCTGGGCGACCTGGGGGCGATGGCGTGGGGCCACCAGCCGCTCTTCGGCGATGCGGTCATCAACGACAAGCAGGGCCTGCTGCTCGTGGTCGAGAAGTTCCCGTGGGCGAACACGCTCGACGTCACGCGCGGGATCGACAAGGCGCTCGACGAGATGCGCCCGGGCCTGCCCGGCATCCAGATCGACAACCACATCTTTCGGCCGGCCACGTTCATCGAGATCTCGATCTCGAACCTGACCGACACGCTGCTGCTGGGGACGCTGCTCGTGGTCGTCGTCCTCGTCGCGTTCCTGTTCGAGTGGCGTGCGGCGGTGATCAGCCTGGCGGCGATCCCGCTCTCGCTGATGGCCGCGGCGCTCGTCCTCTACTACCGCGGCGAGACGATCAACACGATGGTGCTGGCCGGGTTCGTGATCTCCGTCGGCGTGGTGGTCGACGACGCGATCATCGACATCGAGAACATCGTCCGCCGGCTGCGCCAGAACCGCGCCGCCGGCCGGCCGGCGCCCGTCAGCTCGGTCGTGCTCGAGGCGTCGCTCGAGGTGCGGCGGGCGATCGTCTATGCGACGCTGATCATCGTCCTCGCCGTCGTGCCGGTGTTCTTCATCGAGAGCGTCTCGGGCTCGTTCTTCAAGCCGCTCGTCCTCTCCTACGGCCTGGCGGTGCTGGCCTCGATGGTGGTGGCGCTCACGGTCACGCCGGCGCTGGCGCTGTTGCTGCTCGCGCGGGCCCCGCTGAAGGCCGAGCAGCCGCCGCTCGTGCGCGTGCTGCAGCGCGCCTACACGTGGCTGCTGCGCCGCGTGATCCGGAGGCCGTCCCTGGTCATGGTGGC
This sequence comes from Actinomycetota bacterium, assembly GCA_046732235.1. Classification (GTDB taxonomy): domain Bacteria; phylum Actinomycetota; class Thermoleophilia; order Gaiellales; family JAICJC01; genus JAICJC01. The sequence continues at coordinate 2,415 of JBKPMQ010000078.1, read as the reverse complement.
GACGGCGGCGACGCTCGTCGCCGGCGTGGCGGTCGTGCCGTACCTGGGCGAGTCGCTCTTCCCGACCTTCAAGGAGCGGGACTTCCTCGCCCTGTGGGTGACGCGCCCGGGCACGGGCCACCAGGAGGTCGTGCGCATCACCGAGCGGGCCAGCCACGACTTCCGCGCCATCCCGGGGGTGCGCGGATTCGGCGCCCACATCGGCCGGGCGGTGCAGGGGGAGGAGATCAACGGCATCAACTTCGCCGAGGACTGGCTCAGCCTCGACCCGAAGGCCAACTACGACAAGACGCTCGAGCAGATCCGCGCGACGGTGGATGCCTATCCGGGCCTCTTCCGCGAGCAGACCACCTACCTGAACGAGCGCATCGACGAGGTGCTGGCGGGGTCGAGCGAGGCGATCACCGTGCGCATCTTCGGCCCCAACCTCGACACCCTGCGCGAGGAGGCGGCGGCGGTGCACCAGGCGCTCAAGGGCATCAGGGGGATCGTCGACCTGCGCACCGAGCTCCAGGTGGACGTGCCCTACATCCGGGTCGTGCCCGACCTGCGCAAGCTGGCGCACTACGGCCTGAAACCCGGCGACATCCGCCGCCAGGCGGCCGTGATCGTCGCCGGCGAGGAGGTCTCCGACCTGCACGTGAACAACAAGGTGTACGACATCATCGCGTGGAGCGTGCCGAAGGCCCGCAAGGACGTGCAGAGCATCCAGGAGCTGCCCCTCGACACGCCCGGCGGCGGCCACATCACCCTCTCCGACGTCGCGAAGGTCTACGTCACCGCGACGCCGAACCAGATCTCGCGCGAGGACAACTCCCGCCGCATCGACGTCGGGATGAACGTGAAGGGCCGCGACCTGGGCTCGGTCGTCGCCGACGTGAGGGACCGGCTGGCCGAGGTGAGGATGCCGCACGAGTACCACGCCGAGCTGGTGGGCGAGTTCGCCGAGCGGGAGGCAGCGGCCGGCCGCCTGTTCTCGTTCGGGCTCGCGGCGGCGATCGGGATCTTCCTGCTCCTGCAGACCTGCATCGGGAGCTGGCGGGTGGCGACGTTCTCGTTCCTGACGCTCCCGCTCGCGCTCGTCGGCGGCCTGCTGGCGGCCTTTGCGGCCGGCGGCGTGATCTCGCTCGGCTCGCTGGTCGGGTTCCTGACGGTGTTCGGGATCGCCGCCCGAAACGGCATCCTGCTCATCAACCACTACCAGCACCTCGAGCGCGAGGAGGGCGAGGAGTTCGGCCCGGAGCTCGTCCTGCGCGGCTCCCGCGAGCGGCTGGCGCCGATCCTGATGACGGCGCTCGCGACCGGCCTCGCGCTCGTGCCGCTCGTGATCTCCGGCGAGATCCCGGGCGCCGAGATCGAGTACCCGATGGCGATCGTGATCCTCGGCGGCCTGGCGACCTCGACGCTCTTGAACCTGTTCCTCGTGCCGACGCTCTACCTGCGGGCGCGGAACGGCTGGCGCCGGAAGCCGGCCGCGGTCTGATGACCGGGGTCAGACCCCGAACGTCGGCCGTGACAGGTTCGTTGCACTTCCGTTCGGGGTCTGACCCCGGGTAGGGGCCGGACGATCCGGCGATAAACCGTGAAAAGCTCGATAACCCGCGCTGTCATGTAAGCGGCGCGCCTCCGCGTGCGACCTCTGGCGTATGTCGCTTAGCATTCCGCGCCGGTGGGTTCCGAACGGCCGACGTCCTTCGCAGCGCTCCAGTCCAAGCCAGACGCGGAGCTGGTCGCGCACGCACGCAAGTACTACGCCGAGGGCGAGGCCGGGCTCGAGACGGCCAAGCGGTGCGTCGCCCTCGTGTTCGAGCGGCACCGGGACCTCGTGCGGGCAATGTGCGGGGCGAAGGCGCCAATTGACGTTGTCGACGATCTCGAGTCGGCGGTGTACGAGCGGTTCGTGCGGGTCGTCTACCTGCGCGCGACGCCGATCGAGCGGCCGGCCGGGCTGCTCGTGGTCATGGCCCAGAAGGTCGTCGCGACGTACTACGGTCGCCGCAAGCCTTCCGGTGTCGCGCTCGACGACCTGGCGGACGTGGCCGTCGAGGAGGACGGCTACGACGAGGTCGCCGCCGAGGAAGTCGCTGCACAGCTGCTCTCCGTGCTCAACGACCGGCAGCGTGAGGTCGTCCGGGGGCGCGTGTGGGAAGGACTGACGAGCGACGAGATCGCCCGGCGGCTGGAAACGACCCCGGGCAACGTCGATGTGATCTTCTTCCGGGCCATGAGACGCCTGCGCGAGGAGCTCGAGCCGTGAGCGCCGAGCAAGCCTTCGCCGACTTCGTCGCCGCCTGGGAGCGGGGCGAGCGCCCCGACCCGGCCGCCGCGATCGCCGCCGCCGGCGACGCCGACCGCGAGCCGCTCGCCGGCATGCTTGCTGCCTGGCTGGCCGCCAACCCGCGCACGCATGTCACG
>JBKPMQ010000077.1:0-8450 GCA_046732235.1 Actinomycetota bacterium | reverse complement strand
CGCCGGAACTGACGCGGCGGGCGCGCGAGCTCCTGACGATGCCGCGCCACCGGGCCGGCGCCGAGCGTCTGCGCGAGGCCTTCGCGCGGGCCGACGGCCCGGGCCGGGCCGCCGACGCGATCATCGCCGCCGCGTCAGGAGTGGCCGTCCATCCAGGTTGAGGCGTCGACCAGGTAGTCCGGGGGGCGGTCGGCCCGGATCTGGGTGAGGGCGCGGATCTCGTCCGCCCGGTAGAGGCGGGCGCGGCCGGTGCCGCGACGGTACGAGCGCACCCGCCCCCGGGAGGCGTACGCGTACAGCGTCTCGCGCTTCACGCCGAGCGCCGCGGCCGCCTCGGCAGCGGTCAGGTATTCGACCCCCTCGACCATCACCGGCATGTGGCCAGTGTACGGAACGGGGCTTGGGGCGCTCTTTGCTATCCTGTTGAATCAATCTACATCAAGGTAAATCAATGAATGAGACGAATGCCCCCAATCGCCACCGCGACACATATCCCGCCGGCGCCGCTCCGCGGCTGATCGCCGGCGGCGGCCTCGACCCCGGCAAGCTCCGGATCACCGACACCACCTTCCGCGACGGCCAGCAGGCCGGTGACCCTTTCCGGCTCGAGGCGGCCGTCGCCCTCCATGCGGTGCTCGTCCGCCTCGATGCGGGCAGCGGCCGCATTGCCCAGACCGAGCTCTTCCTCTACTCCGACCGCGACCGGAGCCTGCTCGAGGCGATCCGCGAGCGCGGCGCCGCCTGGCCGGAGCCGACCGCGTGGATCCGCGCCGACCCTCGCGACCTCGGGCTCGTCCGCGCCGCCGGGGTGGCCGAGACCGGGATTCTCTGCTCGGCATCCGACCACCACATCTACGGCAAGCTGCGCTGGTCGCGGCGCGAGGCGTTCGACCGCTACGTCGAGCTCGTGCGCGCCGTCATCGATGCCGGCATCCGCCCGCGCGTCCACCTCGAGGACGTGACCCGGGCCGACCTGGACGGCTTCGTCCTCCCGCTCGCGACCGCCCTCGTCGAGCTGGGCCGGGAGCGCGGCGTGCCCGTGAAGCTGCGCCTGTGCGACACGCTCGGGCTGGGCCTCCCATGGCGCGAGGCGGCGCTGCCGCGCAGCGTCCCGCGGCTCGTCGAGGCGCTCAGGTGCTCGGCAGGCATTGCCGGAGAGCAGCTCGAGTGGCACGGCCACGACGACCTCGGCAAGGTGCACACCAACGCGACCGCCGCCTGGCTCGCCGGCTGCGCCGCGGTCAACGGGACGCTGGGCGGGATCGGCGAGCGCACCGGCAACGAGCCGATCGAACTCGCCGCTGTGGAGCTGGCCGGCATCGACCCCGCCTGCGGCCTCGACCTGGCGGCGCTGGGCGACCTGCCGGCGGCGCTCGAGTCCGCCGGCGCGCCCGTGTCGCCGCGCCGGCCCGTGATCGGCGCCGACGCCTTCCTCACCCGCGCGGGTGTGCACATCGACGGCCTCCTGAAGGATCCCGAGATCTACCTGCCGTTCGATCCGGCCCTGGTGGGGCGCACCGCCGACGTGGCCCTGAACGACCGCTCCGGCGCGGCCGGCGTCGCATGGGTGCTCGGGCGCGACAAGCGCGATCCGGTGGTCGAGGCGGTCGCCGCCCGCATCGCAGCCGCATACGCGCAGGGCCGCACGACGGACGTGTCGCCGGCCGAGGTGCGCGAGTGGGCGGCCAGCGTGGCGGCGTAGCGCTGCGCCAATTGGCATACGCCGCGTGCGCCAATTGGCGTCGGCGTCCCGAGCTGTCCGCGTCGCTACACTCGCCCCGCAATGGCGGACTGGGTCACCATCTCGTCGCTCGCGACGGCCGGCGGGACGCTCGTCCTGGCCGTGGCGACGTTCTCGTCGGTGAAGTCGGCGAACCGCTCCGCCCGGGTGGCCGAGCGGTCGCTCATGGCCGGGATCCGGCCGGTGCTGATGCCGTCCCAGCTCGAGGACGCGGCCGTCAAGGTCGGCTTCGTCGACAACCGCTGGCTGTACGTCCCCGGAGGTGGCGGTGCGGCCGAGGTGAGCGCGGAGGCGGTGTACGTCGCGATGTCGCTGCGCAACGTCGGGAACGGGATCGCGGTCCTGCACGGGTGGAGGTTCTGGCCCGAGCGCCAGACCGGCGGCAATGCGGAACCGCCGCCGCTCGAAGAGCTCCACCGGCTCACCCGCGACATCTACATCCCGGTCGGCCAGGTGGGGTTCTGGCAGGGAGTCTTTCGCGACCCCGCGTCGGACGAGTTCAGGGCCGCGGCCGACGCCATCGAGGCCCGCGTGCCCGTGACGGTCGACGTGCTCTACGGCGACCACGAGGGCGGGCAGCGGGCCATCACCCGGTTCGGCATGTCGCCCCGTCAGGGCGACGATCAGACCTGGATCGTCGCGGCCGCCCGGCACTGGAACCTCGACCGCGGCGACCCGCGGTAGCGGCTCAAGCGATCCCCGCAGGGTGCCGATAGGTGCCCCGTGGCAACGACGACCGAGCGCTGACCGATGGGCATCCCCGTCTGGATCACCGTCGTGATCAGCCGCTTCATCGGCGGCTTCATCACCGGTTTCCTGGGCTCGGCGATGTTCGCGGCCTTCCTGATCACGAACCCGGCCGGCACGCCGGCGCCGCAGGCGTCGCTCGTCACCTACTCGCTCGTCCTGTCGGTCGTGAGCGCGGCCGCGATCGGCCTCGTGATGACCGGCCTCCTGCCGGCCCTCTCCGGATGCCGCGTCGGCCTCGGCACGGCCGTCCTGGCCTCGTTCGTCGGCCAGATGGTGCCGTTCGTCGGCGGCGCGCTCGTCACCCACGCGCTCCTCTCGTCGCGCGACGGCGCCTACTCGATCACGCTCATGACGACCGCGACGCCGCTCGTCGCGCTCGGGCTCACGATCCTCGGGATCGCCGTCACCGCGTGGATCGTGCAGTCGTCGTCGGACGGGGGCGGCTCCGGCCGCGGCCCGCGCTACGACCTCTACGGCCGCGCCCGCCGGACGAGCCTGGACGACCCGTCCGAGCTCTGATCGGGGCGGCGCGTACACTGCCTCCGTGAGCGTCCCCGCCCGCGCCGGCACCGTCACCCGGACCCGCCTGACCGCGGTCGAGCTGGGCGACGGCCGCCGCCGCACCGCGGATCAGCTGGCGACCGAGGAGCCCATGGAGATCCGGGTCGACGCGCCCGGCTTCGAGCAGCGCCGGGTGGCGGTGACGATGCGCACGCCGGGGCACGACTTCGAGCTCGCCGCCGGATTCCTCTTCACCGAGGGCATCGTGTCCGCCCAGACGGACGTCAGCCGTGTTCGCTACTGCGACGTCCCGCGGGAGGAGCAGCAGTACAACGTCGTCACGGTCGACCTGCGCCGCCCGTACGACCCCGACCTGCTCCAGCGCAACTTCTACACCACGTCAAGCTGCGGAGTGTGCGGGAAGGCCTCGCTCGACTCGATCTCGGTGCGGTGCGCGCCGGTGGCCGAAGGGCCGGACGTGGCGGAATCCGTCATCGTCTCCCTCCCTGACCGGCTGCGCGAGGCCCAGCGGGTGTTCGACCGCACCGGCGGCCTGCACGCGGCCGGGCTCTTCAACACCTCCGGGACGCTGCTCGAGCTGCGCGAGGACGTCGGCCGCCACAACGCCGTCGACAAGCTGGTCGGCCGCGCCCTGCTGGCCGGGGAGCTGCCGCTCGCCGAGCGGGTGCTGATGGTCTCGGGCCGGCTGAGCTTCGAGATCGTCCAGAAGGCGGCCGTGGCGGGCATCCCGGTCGTGTGCGCCGTCTCGGCGCCGTCCAGCCTGGCCGTCGACGCCGGCCGCCGCTTCGGGATGACGCTGGTCGGCTTCCTGCGCGGCAGCCGCTTCAACATCTACACGAACGCCGAGCGCATCACCGCTGAATAAACGGGGTCAGACCCCGTTTATTCACTCGGCGCTCGTGGTGCGTGGCTCTGCACGTGCTGGAAGCCGAACCGGCCCTTGATGCAGAGGTTGCCGCTCGTCACGTCGTGGTCGAGCGGCGACGTGACCTTGACGATCGTGTTGTCCTGGACATGCAGCGTCAGGTTGCAGCCGACGCCGCAGTAGGGGCAGATCGTGTCGGTCTGCGTCTGGCTCGACTCGTCCCACGTGCCGGCGGCGCGGTGGTCGTGCTCGCTCTTGAACATGAGCGCGCCCGTCGGGCACACCGCGATGCAGTTGCCGCAATAGACGCACGCCGACCCGGGCAGCGGGACCGCGTACTCGGTGGCGATGCGGGCGTCGAACCCGCGCCCGGCGACGGCGATCGCGAACGTGTTCTGCCAGTCGCTGCCGCAGCCCTCGACGCACTTGTAGCAGAGGATGCACTTCGAGTAGTCGCGGACGTAGAGCTCGTTGTCGACCTTCACCGGCTGGGCGACGGTCGCCGCCGTCTGGCCGTCGCCGGCATGGTGGTGGCCGGCCTGGGCGCGGTCGCGGTCGCCGTCCTCGGCGGGCGGCGCCGGCGGGCCGTAGCGCTCCGGCTTCGCGCCGTACTCGGCCATCCACTCGTCGGCCCGCGGCGTGGTGGAGAGGTCGACCGAGGAGCCGAGGAACTCGAGCACCATCTTGCGGGCGTGGCGGACGCGCTCCGACGCCGTCTTGACCTTCATCCCGTCCTCGACCTTGCGCGCGCAGGAGGGGACGAGCACCCGCGAACCCTCGACCTCGACCATGCACACGCGGCAGGCGTTCACCGGCGTGAGGGTCTCGCCGAAGCAGAGCGTGGGGATGTCGAGCCCGGAGCCGCGGCAGGCGTCGAGGATCGTGTCGCCCTCGCGGGCGCGCACCGCCTCGCCGTCGATCTCGAGGTCGACCGTGCGCCGCAGCGTGACGGGGACGGCGCTCACGAGACGGCCTCGGTCCGGAACGGGCGCAGGCCCCGCAGGGCCGACTCGATCGCGTTGGCCGCCGTCTGGCCGAGGCCGCAGATCGACGCGTCGCGCATGCCGCGCGCGATCTCGTCGAGCAGCGCCAGCTCGTCCTCGACCGAGCCGCGCGGCCGGTCGCTCACGAGCCGCAAAAGCGCCTCCTGCTGGCGCACCGTGCCGACCCGGCAGGGGACGCACTGGCCGCACGACTCGTCCCGGAAGAAGGCGGCGATCCGCAGCAGCACCGGTGCCAGCGGGACGGTCTCGTCGAAGACCATGATCACGCCGGAGCCGAGCGTGACGCCGGCCTCCCGCGTGGCCTCGAACGACAGCTCGAGATCGAGCATGTCGGGGCCGACGAACGCGCCCGCGGCGCCGCCCAGCAGCACCGACCGCAGCTCGTGCCCGGCGCGGACGCCGCCCGCCATGTCGATCACCTCGCGCAGCGTGATGCCGAACGGCGCCTCGTACAGCCCCGGCCGCTCGACGCAGCCGGAGAGGCAGAACAGGCGCATGCCGGTCGAACTCTCGGTGCCGCGCTCGGCGAACGCGCGGCCCCCCTCGAGGACGATGTCCAGCACGTTCACGAGCGTCTCGACGTTGTTGATGACCGTGGGCTTCCCGAACAGCCCGGCGTCGACGGGGAACGGCGGCTTGTTGCGCGGCTCGCCGCGGAAGCCCTCGATCGAGTTGAAGAGCGCCGTCTCCTCGCCGCAGATGTAGGCGCCGGCACCCTTGCGCAGCTCGACGTCGAAGCGCATGCCCTGGCCCATGACGTCCTCGCCGAGGAAGCCGTGGCGGCGGGCGAGCGTGACCGCATTCACAAGCCGCTCCCACGCGAGCGGATACTCACCGCGCAGGTAGACGTAGCCCTGCTCGCAGCCGGTTGCGAAGGCCGCGATCGTCATCGCCTCGATGACGCTGAACGGATCCTGCTCGAAGAGGATCCGGTCCTTGAAGGTGCCCGGCTCGGACTCGTCCGCGTTGCAGATCAGGTAGTGCGGCCGCACGGGCTGGCGGGCGACGGCCTCCCACTTGCGGCCGGTGGGGAACGCGGCGCCGCCGCGGCCGAGCAGCTTCGAGTCCGACACCTCCCGGATCACGCCCGCAGGGCCGAGCGCGAAGGCCCGGCGAAGCGCCTCGTAGCCGCCGTGGGCGCGGTAGCTGTCCAGGCTCTCCGGGTCGGCGACGCCGAAGCGGCGCATGAGCCGCACATCCGGGCTCCCCTGCTGGGCGACCGGCTCCGGCACCATGCGCTGGGGGACGCGCCCGGCCAGGGTCGAGGCGACTTCCTCCGCGGTGGCCGGGGCGACCGAGCGCTCGGACGGCTCCTCGCCGGCCTCCGTCACGAGCACCGCCGGCGCGCGCTCGCACAGGCCCAGGCACGGGCTCTCGAGCCAGACGGCGTGCCCGTTCCCGGGATGCTCGCCGGCCGGCCCGACCGTGCGCTCGAGCTCGGCGACGAGCTCGTCGCTGCCGCGGCACATGCAGCCGATGTCGGTGCAGACGTGGGCCACCACGGGCGGCCGAGGCTCCAGCGCGAAGAGGGCGTAGAAGCTGGCGACGCCGTACGCCTCGGCCGGCGGGATCGTCAGCCGGCGGCAGATGTAGCCGAGCGCCCCGGGGCTGATCCAGCCCACCCGCGCCTGCACGGCGTGGAGCGTCGGGAGGAGCAGGTGCCGCTGGCTGCGGGCCGCGTGGCCGCCGACGGCGAAGTGCCCGTCCGCCTCCGACCGGGCCGCGCCGACCCAGGCCGACCCGGGCTCGCCGAGAACGGCGTCGACCGCCTGGCGCTCGACCGCGGTCGCAGTCTGATCCTGGATCCGGAGGTCCACTACCTGGCGGGGAGCGCCACCCGGCCGGGGGCCGCGTCGGTCTGGGGCAGGGGCAGCTTCTCGACCCGGATGGCGCTCGCCTTGAACTCGGCGGTGCCTGACTTGGGGTCGGTCGCTTCGATCGTGAGGACGTTCGTCTGCACCTCGTCCGGGAAGTGGAGCGTCATGAACGCGAGGCCGGGGCGCAGCGTGGGGTCGATGCGCACCGGGGCGATGACCGTGCCCCGCCGGGAGCTGATCTGGACGCGCTCGCCCTCCTCGAGGCCGAGCTGCTCGCAGTCCTCCGGGGAGAGGTCGAGCGTCTCCGGCCGCCGCAGCGGCGACGTGTAGCTCCCGGACTGGACGCCGGTGTTGTAGGAGTCGAGTCGGCGTCCGGTCGTGAGCCGGATCGGGAACTCGTCGGTGAGCTGATCGACGGGGAGCTCGTGCTCGACGACGAAGAACGGCGCCGGCGGGCCCGAGATCGGGCTCTCCCACAGCCGCCCGTGCAGGAACTGCGCCCCCGGGTCGTCCTCGCTCGTGCACGGCCACGGGATCCCGCCGAGCTCCTCCAGGCGGGCGTAGCTCATGCCGGCGTGCATCGGCGAGAGGCTGCGCAGCTCGTCCCAGGCCTCCTCGATCGACGCGTAGCGCCAGTCGTGGCCCATCCGGCGGGCGATGTCGCAGATGATCTCGATGTCGTCGCGCGCGCCCTCGGGCGGCTCGAGCGCCTTGCGCACGCGCTGGACGCGCCGCTCGCTGTTCGTGACCGTGCCCTCGGCCTCGCACCAGCTCGCCGTCGCCGGCAGGACGACGTGTGCAAGCTGGGCCGTGCGCGTCATGAACATGTCCTGGACGACGAGGTGGTCGAGGCCCTCCAGGAGCTCGTTCGTGTGCTTCGCGTCGGCCTCGGACTGGGCCGGGTTCTCGCCGATCACGTAGGCCGCCGTCATCTCGCCCCGCTCCATCGCCGCGAACATCTGGGTCAGGTGCCAGCCGTACTTCGGGGCGATCTCGACGCCCCACGCTTGCCGGAACTTCTCGCGCGCCTCGGTGTCGCGCTCGATGTCCTGGAACCCGGGCAGCTTGTTCGGGATCGCGCCCATGTCGCCGCCGCCCTGGACGTTGTTCTGCCCGCGCAGCGGGTTCAGCCCCGAGCCGTAGCGGCCGACATGGCCGCAGAGCAGCGCGAGGTTGATCAGCGCGAAGACGTTGTCGACGGCGTTGTGGTGCTCGGTGATCCCGAGCGTCCAGCACAGGATGGCGCGGTCGGCGCGCGCGTACGTGAGCGCCAGCTCGCGGATGATCTCCGCGGGGACGCCGGTCTCGCGCTCGCCGCGCTCGAGCGTCCACTCCTCGACGGACGCCGCGTACTCCTCGAATCCGGTGGTGGCCCGCTCGATGAACTCGCGGTTGTGCAGGCCGGCGTGGATGATCTCGCGGGCCACGGTGTTCGCGAGGGCGATGTCGGTGCCCACGTCGATCCCGAGCCAGCCGTCGGCCCACTGGGCCGAGACGGTGCGCCGGGGATCGACCACGAAGAGCCGCGCGCCGTTGCGGATGCCCTTGAGGACATGGTGGAAGAAGATCGGGTGGGTCTCACGGGCGTTCGATCCCCACAGGATGATGACGTCCGTCTCCTCGACCTCGCGGTAGGAGCTCGTCCCGCCGCCCGCTCCGAACACTGTCGCCAGACCGACGACGCTGGGAGCGTGTCAGGTGCGGTTGCAGCTGTCGATGTTGTTCGTGCCGACGGCCACCCGGGCGAACTT
>JBKPMQ010000076.1:0-7782 GCA_046732235.1 Actinomycetota bacterium | reverse complement strand
CACGAGCTCCTCGCGGGCACGGATCACCGCGACCCGCACCGTTGCGTCGGGGGCGGCGATGTCGCGGTCGCCCTCGCCGCCGTTCAGGGCCGGGTCGAGATCCACGCCGAGGAAGCCGAGGCGGCTGCACACCCGCTCGCGCACGTGTGGCGAGCGCTCGCCGATGCCGGCCGTGAAGACGAGGACGTCGAGGCCGCCCGCGGCCGCCGCCATGGCAGCGACCGCGCCGGCCACCCGGTGCACGTAGACGTCCACGGCCAGCCGGGCCGCCTCGTCGCCGTCCGCCGCCCGCCGCTCCAGCTCCAGCTCGAGCCCGTCGCCGCCGGCCAGGCCGCGCATGCCCGACTCCTCGTTCAGGGCGTGGTCGAGGGCGTCGGCGTCCATGCCCGACCGGCGCAGAACCGCCACGAGCGCGCCGGGGTCGACCGATCCCGATCGGGTGGCCATGGGGACGCCCTCGTTCGGGCTGAATCCCATCGTCGTGTCGACCGACCGGCCTTCCGCCACCGCCGTGACGGAGCTGCCGCCGCCGAGGTGGCAGACGACCAGGCGCAGGCCGGCCGCCGGCCTGGCCACAACCTCCGGCGCACGCTCGACCGACCACGCGACCGAGAGGCCGTGGAAGCCGTAGCGGCGCACGCCCCACTCTTCCCGCCAGCGCCGGGGGACCGCGTAGGTCGCCGCCGCGGGCGGGATCGTCGCGTGGAAGGCGGTGTCGAACACGGCCACGTGCGGAAGCCCCGGGAACCGCTCCCGGGCCGCGTCGAGATCTCGCAGCGCGGGCGCGTTGTGCAGGGGCGCGAGCGGCTCCAGCCGCTCCAGCTCGGCACGGACACCGTCGTCGACCACCACCGGGTCGCGGAAGCGCGCCCCGCCGTGAACGACCCGGTGGGCGACGAGATCGACCCTCGAGGCGTCGACCTCGTCGAAGCCCTGCACCGGCGCCGACTCGCCGTCCTCCGTGACCTCGTGCAGCTTCAGGCTGGTCGAGCCCGCGTTGACGACCAGGATGTCGCCCACGCCGTCAGTACGGCCAGGTCCAGTCGCGGATCTCGGGCGCGTCCTCACCGTGTGAGCGCGTGTGGGCCCGGGCGCGGAGGCGGGTGTCCTCCATCTCCTGGCGCAGCCCGGCCGCCCGCGAGCCGAGCTCGGGCACGCGGTCGATCACGTCCATGACCAGGTGGAAGCGGTCGAGGTCGTTCAGCATCACCATGTCGAACGGCGTCGTGGTCGTCCCCTCCTCCTTGTAGCCGCGCACGTGCATGTTGTGGTGGTTGCGGCGCCGGTACGTCAGCCGGTGGATCAGCCACGGATAGCCGTGGTAGGCGAACACGACCGGCCGGTCGGCGGTGAAGATCGTGTCGAAGTCCCGGTCGGAGAGCCCGTGCGGATGCTCGGTGTCGGGCTCGAGCCGCATCAGGTCGACGACGTTCACGACCCGCACCCGCAGGCCCGGAAGCCGCTCCCGCAGGATGGCCGTCGCCGCGAGCGTCTCGAGCGTCGGGATGTCGCCGGCGCACGCGAGCACGACGTCGGGATCGCCGCCGTCGTCGTTCGACGCCCACTCCCAGATCCCGATGCCGCGGGTGCAGTGGATGATCGCGTCGTCCATGTCGAGGTAGTTCAGGGCCGGCTGCTTGCCCGCCACGATCACGTTCACGTAGTGCCGGCTGCGCAGGCAGTGGTCGCCGACCGAGAGCAGCGTGTTCGCGTCGGGCGGCAGGTAGACGCGGATGATCTCGGCCTTCTTGTTCGCGACGTGGTCGATGAACCCCGGATCCTGGTGCGAGAAGCCGTTGTGATCCTGCCGCCAAACGTGCGAGGAGAGCAGATAGTTGAGCGACGCGAGCGGCATCCGCCAGGGGATGCCACGCGTCACCTTGAGCCATTTGGCGTGCTGGTTGACCATCGCGTCGACGATGTGGATGAAGGCCTCATAGCAGCTGAAGAGGCCGTGGCGGCCGGTGAGCAGGTAGCCCTCGAGCCAGCCCTGGCACTGGTGCTCGGACAGCACCTCCATCACCCGCCCGTCGCGGGTCAGGCCGGTGTCGGTCTCGCGCAGCTCGCCCTCCCACGTCCGCGCCGTCGCCTCGAACACCGCACCCAGCCGGTTCGACTCGGTCTCGTCCGGCCCGAACAGCCGGAACGTCTCCGGGTTGCGGGCGATCACGTCGCGGAGGAAGGCGCCGAGCACGCGCGTCGCCTCGCTGAACGTGGTCGCCGGGGCGGGCACGTCGACCGCGTAGTCGCGGAAGTCGGGGAGGTTGAGCTCGCGGAGGAGGAGCCCCCCGTTCGTATGCGGGTTCGCGCTCATCCTCCGCTCGCCTCCCGGCGCCAGCCGCCCGAGGTCGGGGATGACGGCGCCGGCCTCGTCGAACAGCTCCTCGGGCCGGTAGCTGCGCATCCACTCCTCCAGCCGGCGCAGATGCTCGGGGCTCTCGCGCACACCCGCGAGCGGCACCTGGTGGGAGCGCCACGAGCCCTCGACCGGCAGCCCGTCGACCGTGCGCGGCCCCGTCCACCCCTTGGGGCTCCGCAGCACGATCGCCGGCCACCGCGGCCGCTCCTCGCTCCCGTCCTCGCGCACGGCCCGCTGGACGGCGGCGATGCGGTCGAGGGCGTCGTCGAGCACCCCCGCGAACCGGCGGTGGACGTCGGCGTGGTCGTCGTCCGGCGCAGCGTCGACGCGCAGCGGCTCCCAGCCGTAACCGCGCAGGAGGTCGTCGAGCTCCTCGTCGGGGATACGGGCGAGCACGGTCGGGCTGGCGATCTTGTAGCCGTTCAGGTGCAGGATCGGCAGCACGGCGCCGTCGGTGCGCGCGTTCAGGAACTTGTTGCCGTGCCAGCCGGTCGCGAGCGGCCCGGTCTCGGCCTCGCCGTCGCCGACGACGCAGGCGACGACGAGATCGGGGTTGTCGAACACGGCGCCGAACGCGTGGGCGAGGGAGTAGCCGAGCTCGCCGCCCTCGTGGATCGAGCCGGGCGTCTCCGGGGCGACGTGGCTCGGGATGCCGCCGGGGAACGAGAACTGCCGGAAGAGCGCCTCGAGGCCTTTCTCGTCACGCCCGATGTGCGGGTAGACCTCGCTGTAGGTGCCCTCGAGGTAGGCGTTCGCGACCAGCCCCGGCCCGCCGTGCCCCGGCCCGGTCACATAGATCATGTTCAGGTCGCGGCGCAGGATGGCCCGGTTCAGGTGCGCGTAGATCAGGTTCAGGCCGGGCGTCGTGCCGAAGTGCCCGAGCAGGCGGGGCTTGATGTGCGCAGGTGCCAGCGGCTCGCGCAGGAGCGGGTTGGCCAGCAGATAGATCTGCCCGACCGAGAGGTAGTTGGCCGCCCGCCAGTAGGCGTCCAGCAGCCCGACGTCCTCGGCCGAAAGCGGGTCGGTCACCGTCGCCATCCTCGCCCCCTTCCCTCGACCCCCGCAGGCTACTCGTGAATGCGCCTGCCCTCGCGCAGCATGACCACGAACTTCTCCAGCCGCCGCGCCCGCGTCTCCGGCCGGCGCGCCTCCTGCAGCCGGTAGAGGATGGCGTAGCGGTTGGCGCGGTCAAGCCCGGCGAAGAACTCGCGCGCGGCCGGGTCGGCGTCGAGCACCGCCTGGAGGTCGGTCGGCACCTCGGCGGTCGCCGGCGAGTCGTAGGCGGCCTCCCAGCGGCCGTCGGCGCGGGCGGCCTCGACTTCGCGCAGCCCGGCGGGCGCCATCTCGCCGCGTGCGAGCAGCTCCTCCGCCCGCGCGCGGTTCCGCTTCGACCAGCGGCTGCGGGCCTTGCGCGGAGTGAACCGCTGGCGCCAGTGGCGCTCGTCGACGGCGCCCTTCTGGCCGTCGATCCACCCGTGGCAGAGGGCGACGTCCAGCGCCTCGGAGTAGGTGATGGAAGGGTCGCCGCCGCCCTTTCGGGCCAGCTTCAGCCACACGCCGGACGACGATTCGCCGTGCTTCACCAGCCACTCCGCCCAGGCCGCCCGGTCGGCGAGCTCGAGGAGCGGCCCGTCAGCCGGCATCGACGCCGTCCAGCACGGCGCGCAGCTGGCCCAGCGTGATGTTGCCGCCGCTCGCGATCAGGGCCACCCGGCGGGCGGCGAGCCGGTCGCGGATCGCGAGCGCCCCGGCGAGGGCCGCCGCGCCGGCCGGCTCGATCAGGCTGCTGGTCGCGGCGATCATCCGCGCCGTCGCGGAGCGCAGGTCGTCGTCGGAGACGAGCAGGAAGTCGTCCAGGAGCCGCCACAGGATCCGCTGCGGCAGCTCGAACGCCGTGCGCGTCGCCAGGCCCTCGGCGAACGTGGCCATCTCGCCGATCACGAGCTCCCGGGCACTCCACGAGCTGTGCGCCGCGGGCGCCGCCGACGACTGGACGCCGATCACCTCGATCTCCGGGCGGATCGCCTTGGCGACGATCGAGGCGCCGGCCGCGCCGCTGCCGCCGCCGATCGGGACGACGATGACGTCGATGTCCGGGACGTCCTCGAGCATCTCGAGCGTCGCGGTGCCGACGCCGGCGATCAGATGGGGCTCGTTGCCGGAGTGCACGTAGCGGAGACCGTCGCGTGCGGCCAGATGCTCGCAGTGCTCGCGGGCGGCGTCGAAGTCCGGGCCGTGGGCGACGATCTTCGCGCCGAGCGCGCGGATGGCGGCCACCTTGAGCGGGTTGGCGCCCTCCGGTACGCAGATCGTCGCACGCACGCCGTGCAGGCGCGCGGCGTAGGCGATCGACTGGCCGTGGTTCCCGGTGGAGGCGGTGACGAGGCCGCTGCTGCGCTCCTGCGGCGAGAGCTGCGAGACCAGGTTGATCCCGCCCCGCACCTTGAACGCGGCGGTGGGATTGTGGTTCTCGTGCTTGACCCAGACGTCGGCGCCGACCGCCTCGGAGAGCGCCGGATAGGGGCGAAACGCGGTGCGCGCCAGGTGCGGCGCGATGCGACCGCGGGCGGCAAGGACGTCGGCGAGTACGGGCTCGTCCATTCCGGAATCATTACCATCGGGCGGTGCGCTGGCTTGCGAAGGCGGCTCTTCAGAACACCATCTCGGTGCTTCCGAAGGGCGTTGAGGTAAACGGGCTCCTGCAGCGCTACGGCACCCGCTCGGTCGTGATGAGCCCGGAACGGGTCGTCGGAAAGCTCGCGCGCGTCGGCGGCCGCCACCTCGACCACCACCGCCGGTTCGGCGCGCGGCCGCTCGCCGAGACGGAGGCCGTCGAGATCGGCACCGGGTTCGCGCCGCTGCTCCCGGTCGGCCTGCACCTGGCCGGGGCGAAGGCGGTCCACACGTTCGACATCGCCCGGCTGACGAACACGGCGCGGACGTGCGACATGCTCGCGCAGGTGGTCGCGGCGGCCGACTCGGGCGCTCTCGCGCGCGAGTGCCCGTGGGTCCTGCCGGAGCGCCTCGACCGCGTCCGCGCGATCGCCGCCGACCCGCCCCTCGACCTGGACGCGCTGCTTGCCGGGATGGGGATCTCCTACCACGTCGGCGACGCATCCCGTTCGGGCCTCGCCGACGGCCGCATCGGGCTCTTCGTCACGAACAACGTCTTCGAGCACATCCCGGCCGAGGGCATCCGCGCGCTCCTGCGCGAGGCCCGCCGCACAGGCGAGCCGGGCGCCCTGATCAGCCACCACATCGACCTGCGCGACCACTACGCCAAGTTCGACCGCAGGGTGGGCGTCTACAACTCGCTGCGCTTCTCATCCCGGCAGTGGCGCTACCTGAACAGCCGCATGGAGCCCCAGAACCGGCTGCGCCGGCCCGACTACCTGTGCCTCGTCGACGAGTGCGGGTTCGACCTGCTCGCCGAGGACTCGCACAACGGGGCGGACGCGCACTTCGCCGCCGTCCGGCCCGCGCCCGAGTTCCGGCGCTACGACGAGGCCGACCTGCGCATCGTCGACATGTGGATCGCCGCCCGCCGGCGTGAATAAACGGGGTCAGACCCCTTTTATTCAGGCCGGAGGCAGCGGCGTCCCGAGCGTCTCGCGGCTCTCGCGCTCGGACTCGATCGCGGCGGCGTCGAAGCGGAAATACGACCGGGGCGGGAGCGGCCCCCAGGTGTTCGACGAGAAGCGGTCGTCGGGGAACGTGCGCGGCTCGTGCTCCGGCTCGAGCTGCTCCATGTCGCAGTAGCACTCGACGTGCAGCGGCTCCTCGGTGATGCGCACGTACCCGCACATGTTCTGGGCGATGCCATGCCGCACAGGGCCCCACGACAGCCAGCGGCCATGGGACGCGAGGTTGTCGAAGAGCGAGCGCAGGGCGCCGAGGTCGACATAGTCGAACGCGATGTGGTGGAAATGGGCCGCGCCCGAGCCGACGAGCGCCATCTGGTGGTGCTCGGAGGTCACGTGCAGCCACGTCCCGGCGTCGCCGAGGTAATCCGAGATCTCCATCCCCAGCACGTCGGTGTGGAAGCGGGTCACGGCCTCCATGTCGGCGGTCAGGCGGTTGATGTGGCCGAGCTTGCGCGGCCGCAGGGCCGGCAGGTCGGTCGTCCGGCGGGCCACCGCCGGGCGACGGTCGTCCTCGTGCAGGTAGGGCACGAGGTGGTGCTCGAAGCCCTCGGGATCTGCGACGACGAGGTGGTCGCCCCGGTCCTCCCAGGTCTGCCAGGTCGAGGCGAGCCAGTCGCGGGCCGCCTCCAGCGGGACGCTCCGGCGCAGCTGCCACGCGCAATGGGCGAAGCCGAGATCCTCGTCGGGGCCGGCGGCGACGAGCTCGAGCGAGCAGGGCTCGTAGTCGCAGGCGAGCGTGGCCCGGTCGGAGGCGAGGTCGCGGATCGTGAGGCCGAACTGGATCGCGTAGCGCGGCGCGGCCTCGGCGACGTCGCCGACCCGCAGGCAGACATGGTCGATCTTTCGCAGCCGGATCACGCGCGTCTCTCGCGCCATGATAGATCGGCGATGATGCGGGCATGAACGACACGCCGCTCGCACTCGGCGAGGCCCGGACCGAGACGCTCGAGCACGGCCTCGCCCTCATCCTCGAGTCGTGGCGCGGGTTCGACCGTGCCCGCTCCTACCAGCCGCCCATCGCGGAGCACATCCGCGCCCTGCTCGACGAGCGGCTGCCGGAGGCCGGCGTCGGGCCGCACGCCGCGCTGGACGAGGTGTCGGAGATCCTCGACGAGAGCCTGGCCCACTCGCGCCCGCGCTTCTTCGGCTACGTCGGCTCGTCGGGCCTGGAACTCGGCGTCCTCGCCGACGCCCTGGCCGGCTCGCACGACATCAACCTGGCCGCGAGCGCCGCCGCCGCCGACCTGGTGGAGCGGCAGACGCTGCGCTGGGTGGGCGACCTGGTGGGCTACCCGGCCGCGTGGGGGACGTTCACGAGCGGCGGCATGCTCTCCAACCTGACCGCCCTCACTGCCGCCCGCGAGCGCGCCCAGCCGGGAAGCCGCATCGACGGCTGCGACGGGCGCGGCGTCGTCTACACGAGCGTCGAGGCGCACTCGAGCGTCGAGCGGGCGGTCGAGGTGCTCGGCCTGGGCCGCAAGGCGCTGCGGGCGATCGAGATCGATTCCGACCGGCGCATGCGGCCCGACGCGCTGGCGGCGGCCGTCGACCGCGACCTGGCCGAGGGCCTGCAGCCCGTCGCCGTCGTGGCGACGGCGGGGACGACGCTGACCGGCGCGGTCGACCCCATCCGGGCCGTGGCCGAGGTCTGCGCCGCCCACGGCGTCTGGCTGCACGTCGACGGCGCCTACGGCCTGCCGGCGGCGGCGACCGCGTCGGCGCGGCACCTGTTCGACGGCCTGGAGCTGGCCGACTCGGCCGCCCTCGACGGCCACAAGT